>NZ_JBFAZW010000013.1:0-141570 GCF_040682015.1 Dactylosporangium sp. NPDC051485 | reverse complement strand
GTTCGGCGCGCTGCTCTACCGGCGCCGCGCGCCCGAGGTCGCGCTGCTGTGCGCCGCGCTCGCCACGGCGCTGAGCGAGGGTCTCGCCACGGTCGCGATCGCCGGACCGGTCGCGGTCGTCCTGACGTCGTACGGGCTCGTGGTGCACCGCACCGCGGCGGTCTCGGCGGCCAGCGTCGCGGCCGCGGTGCTCGGGCTGGCCGTGGCGGCGGCCTTCCACGGTGCCTCGCTACGGGCCGCGGCCGGTGTGGCGCTGCTGCTCGGCGCCGTCGGCGGCGCGGTGTGGGCGCTCGGGCGGCTGGGGCGGCGGATCCGCGTCGACCGGGACGCCGTGGCGGCCTTCCGGGCGGCGTCGGACGGACTCGTGCCGTTCGCGGTCGCGGAGGAACGCCGGCGTCTCGCGGCCGAACTGCACGACGTGGCCGCGCACCGCCTGACCGCGATCGTCGTCTCCGCTGGCGCGGCGCTGCGCCTGGCAGACCCGGCGCTGCGCAGGGAGGCGGTCGAGCACGCGGTGGACGCCGGGCGGCAGTCGGTCGAGGACCTGGACCGTCTCGTCGCGCTGGCGGGGCCTGACCACGAGGCCGGCGTCGCGGCGATCGACGCGCTGGTGGCCCGGCACCCGTCCGTGCGGTACGAGGGCACCGCGGCGGCCCTGCCGCCGGCCGTCACGGGCCTGGTGCACCGGATCGTGCGCGAGGCGCTGACCAACATCATGCGGTACGCGGCGGGAGCCGCGACGACGGTCCGGATCGCGACCGGCGACGGCTGGGTGAGCGTCGACGTGCTCGACGACGGCGGCGCCGCAGCCGCCGGTGACCTCGGCGCCGGGCGGGGCCTCGCCGGGCTGCGCGCCCGCGTCGAGGCGGCCGGCGGGAGGCTGGAGGCCGGACCGGCCGGATCGGGCTGGCGGGTCCGGGCGAGGCTGCCGACCCGGTCCGGCCCGGCACCGGGCACCCCCGCCTTGACCGCGGCCGGCGGGGCGATCCGGGACCGGGCGCTGGTCGTCCTCGCGCTCGGCCTGTCGATGGGTGCGGTGCTGCTGCCGAGCGCGGACGACCCGGATCCGCTGGCCGCGCCGGTGCCGGCGATGCTGCTGGTCGCGCTGCTGACCCTGCACGCGCTGCCGCTGGCGTGGCGCCGGCTCGCGCCCGGCCCCGCGCTGGGCGCGGCGCTCGCGATCCTGCTCGCCTGGCTGGGGTGTACCGAGGCGGGGTGGACCCGGCTGGACCCGGCCGAAACGTTCCTGTGGTGCTGGTGGGTCGAGCTCGCGCTGGTGTACGCCGTGGCCGTATACCGGCCCGCCAACCGCTACGGGCTCGGTGCGCCGCTGGCGGTGGCCGCCGTCGGCGGCGCGGCGCTGGCCGCCGGCGCGGGCATCAGCGGCAACCGCATCGCGGCCGCCGCCGTGCTGGCGGTCATGCTCGCGCCTGCGTTGATCGCCATCTGGGTGGTGGGGAGGCTGGTGGCGGTGCGGCGGTCGCGGCGGGCCACGGCCGCGGCGCGCGAACGGGAGGCGCTGCTGCGCCGGGCGGAGGGCGCCGCGCGCGACGAGCGGTTCCGCATCGCGGACGGACTGCGCCGCAGCGCCCGCGAGCACGCCGTATCGGCGGTCGCCGCGGCCGAGGCCGGCCGGCTGGACGAGGTCGCCGGAGAGGCCCGCGCCGGCCTGCATGCGCTCCGGGAGCTGCTGCACGGGCTGCCGGAGGACTCGCCCGATCCGCCACCGGCCGTGGCCGCGCTCGCCGATCTGGCGGCGCGGCGCCGGTCCTCGCTGCGCTACATCGGCGCGCCTCGCCCGCTGCCGGCGCCGCTGGAGGTGGTCGCGCACCGCGCCGGCGAGGCGCTCATCACGGACGGTGCGGCGGTCGTCGTGACGTACACCGGCAACGGCCTCGGCCTGGAGGTCCGCCGCCGCCCGCCCGCGGGCCGCGACCTCGTGCGGCCGCTGCGGCACCTGGTGGACGCCGCCGGGGGCTCCGTGACGCTCGATACCGACCGGACCACGATCCGCGTCTGGTTGCCCGAGGCGCTGCGATGATCCGCGTGATCGTCGCCGACGACCAGGCGGTGGTGCGGGCCGGCATCGCCGCGATCCTCGACGCCGAGCCCGACATCACCGTCGTCGGGCAGGCCGCCGACGGCGCAGCCGCTGTCGCGGTCGCCGCCTCCACCAGCCCCGACGTGGCCATCCTCGACGTGCGGATGCCGGGCACCGACGGCCTCGCGGCCGCCGAGCTGATCGGCCGGCGGCAGCCGGCGACCAGGATCGTCATGCTGACGACGTTCGGGCTCGATGAGTACGTGTTCGCGGCGCTGCGCGCCGGTGCCGCCGGGTTCCTGCTCAAAGACGTGGAGGCGGACAAGGTCGTGGAGGCGGTGCGGGTCGTCGCCGCGGGCGAGGCCATGCTCGACCCCGGCGTCACGCGCCGGCTCATCGACCGCTTCGCGACCGGCCCCGGCCCGGACGACGCCGAGCGCCTGCGCGGGCTCACCACCCGCGAGGGGCAGGTGCTGCACCAGGTGGCCCGCGGGCTCTCGAACGCCGAGATCGCGGCGGCGCTCGGGATCAGCCACTCGACGGTCAAGGACCACGTTGCGGTCATCCTCGGCAAGCTCGGGGTGCGCGACCGGGTTCAGGCCACGATCGCCGCGTACGAGGGCGGGCTGATCCGGCCCGGGATCCGGTAGCGGGCCGGACGCCTGCCCGCCCCGGTCACCCCGGCCTCGGTGCCGCTCAGCGCGAGGGTGGGCCCGGCGCCGCCGGCATGGGCCGAGCCGGCGAAAGCCGTCGCGACCGACCACCTGCGGCGGTGATCAGAGCAGGGTGTCGGCGAAGTTCCTGAGCTGGGCCAGGTTGGCGCACTCGACGACGCGGTCGCAGTGCGGCGCGTAGTGGTGGATCGCCGAGTCCCCGGTGTTCCAGTTGGCCTGGCGTTCCGGGTTGAGCCAGAAGACGTGCGCGGCCCGGCGGGCGACGAGGCGCAACCGCTCCTCCTGCGGCGACCGGTAGTTGTTGCGCCCGTCGCCCAGGATCAGCACGGACGTGCTCGACCGGACGGCCGACGCGTAGCGGTTGGTGAACGTCTCCAGCGCGTGGCCGTAGTCGGAGCGCCCGTCCAGCCAGATCAGCCTCGGGTCGGCCGTGATCGTGGCGAACGCCTGTTCGGCGGTGACGCTCTCCACGAGTACGTCCGTGACCTCCACCAGGTCGTCGATGAAGGCGAAGGTCCGGATCTTGCGGAACTGGAGTCGCATCGCATAGAGCAACTGGAGCGTGAAGCGCGCGAACGTCGCCACCGAGCCGGAGACGTCGGCGATCACGACGAGTTCCGGCTTGGGCTTGGCGGGCGGCTTGAACCGCAGCTGCTCCGGCGTGCCGCCGGTCGACAGGGACGCCCGGATGGTGCGGCGGAAGTCGAGCGGGCCTCGCTGCCGCAGGCGTTGCCGGCGGGCCAGGCGGGTGCCCAGGGTGCGTACCAGCGGTGTGATCGCCCGGCGCATCGCGACGATCTCCGCGCTGGACGCGTTCATGAAGCCGATCGCGTCCTGCAGCGGCGGCCGGACCAGCTTGGCGACGGCACCGGCGCCCCGGTCGGCGACCAGCCGGCGGCGGATCTCGAGTTCCACCGTCGACTCGACGTAGGCCACGGTCGCGTCGAGCCGGTCGCGCCGGAGCCGGCGATCCAGGGGCGACCGGGCGGGTTGGGTGACGCCGATGTCGGCGACGAGGCCTTCCAGGTCGAGGCTGCGCAGAACGCGGAACAGATACGCGCGCCCCGCGACCGGCCGGCCCGGTTCCATCTCGGCATACCGGTCCACGGCCGCGTCCGCGATCCGGCGCAGCACCGGGCGGTTGTCCGCGGCCAGGGCATCGCGCAGCGACGCGGCGAGCTCGTCGTCGGTCAGGGTGTGGAAGACGACGGTCTTTCCGGCGGCCGGCGCCGCCCGGATGTCACCGAAGTAGAGGTCGAAGACGACGTCGAACGCGTCCAGGTGCTCGCTGCGCTTGACCATCGTCGCGCGCAGGGCGACGCGGAGGTCGTCGCGTTCGGCGAAGTCGATCGACCGGACGGCCTCGACGGCGTCGGTCAGCTCGGCCAGCGAGACCGGGATCTCGACACGGCGCAGTTCGTCTGCGAATCTGGATATCGTGTCAATCAACGCGACACCCCGTCAACCTAGTGGATGCTCGCTGCCCGCTGTCCTGCTGGTGCACGGCTTCGGGTCCTCCTTCGACAACGACTGGCGCCGCAACGGCTGGGTGGATGTGCTCTCCGATCTGGGCCGCCGCGTCGTCGGGCACGATCTGCTCGGGCACGCCGAGGGCAACGGCGACGCCGACCCGGCGAGCTACGCCGGCCTCGAGGAGCACGCCTTCGCGCCCGCCGCCGCGCTCGCCCCGGTCGACGCGGTCGGCTTCTCGCTGGGCGGCCTGATCCTGCTGCGCCTGGCCGCCGACGACCCGTCCCGGTTCCGCCGGATCGCGGTGCTCGGCGTCGTCGGCCTGGGCCGGCCGCATGCCGACCGCCCGCTGCCCGACGTGATGGGTGCGCTGGACGGCACGACGACCGCGCTGGATCCGGCCTCCGGTGTCTTCCGCCGCCTGGTGGCCTCGCACCACGCGGACGCCCGCGCGCTGACCGCGGTGATCCGCCGGCCACAGCGTCCACTCACGACCGGCGACCTGCACCGCGTTGCCGTGCCTACGCTGCTGGCGATCGGCGACGACGACTTCGCCGGACCGGCCACCCGGCTGGCCGCGGAACTTCCCCGCGCCTCGCTCGTCGAGCTGCCCCGAACCGATCATTTCGCGACGCCCTCCTCGCTGAAGGCGATGGATGCGGTGCTGCGCTTCCTCGCGTCCGACTGACCGCTCAGCCGCGGCCGAACAGCTCCTTGCGGGCCAGGTCGATGTCGCTCTGGTACTTGAGGAGCACCTGGAGCGTGCCGTCCACCGCGTCGGCGTCGAGCTCCGCGATGCCGAGCACGCACAGCGTCCGGGACCAGTCGAGGGTCTCGGAGACCGACGGCGCCTTGCGCAGGTCCAGCTGTCGCAGCGTGTGCAGGATCGAGGCGACCTGGTCGACCAGGTGAGGCACCAGGTCGGGTACCCGAGCCCGGATGATCTCGGCTTCCCGCTCGGGTGAGGGATAGCCGAGGAAGAGGAACAAGCATCGGCGCTTGAGCGCGTCGGACAGGTCCCGGCTGTTGTTGGACGTCAGGAACACGGTCGGCGTCTGCGCGCCGCGTACCGTGCCCAGCTCGGGGATCGAGACCTGGAACTCCGCGAGCACCTCCAGCAGCAGCGCCTCGGTGTCGACGTCGAGCCGGTCGACCTCGTCGATGAGCAGCACGACCGGGTCGGGCGCACGGATCGCCTCGAGCAGCGGCCGCTCGATCAGGTACGACTCGCCGAAGACGTTCTCCAGCTTGGCTTCCACCGGGTCGCCGGACGCGCCCTGGATGCCGAGCAGCTGCTTGCGGTAGTTCCACTCGTACAGCGCCTTGGCCTCGTCAAGCCCCTCGTAGCATTGGAGGCGGATGAGGCGCCGGCCGGTCATCCGGGCGAAGCTCTTGGCGAGCTCGGTCTTTCCGGTGCCGGCCGGGCCCTCGACGAGCACCGGCTTGCCGAGGCGTTCGGCGAGCAGGACCGTCGCGGCCGTCGTGGTGTCGGCAAGATAACCGACAGAGCGCAGCAGGGACGCGACGTCTTCTCTGCCGCGCGGATCGAAGGAAGCTACCTCGGTCACGGACGCACCTCACAGCTGGCGAGTCGACGGGTACCGCCTTCAATTAATCGAAACATGGGGTTGTCGCTATGTCAATCGAGTGGTCTTGTCGTCTCGACCGACTACAGCCCCCCGGGCGAGGTGATCGTGATCAGCTCGGCCGGCACCGTGCCCGGGTTGCCAACGCTGACGATCAGCTCGCTGCGGCTGGTCAGCGTGTCGCCGGCGCGCAAGACCCGGCTGCCGTCGGTCATCTCGACGGAGACTGTCTCGCGCTGGACGTACAGGCAGGCGGTGCCCTTGTAGTACTTGGGGTCGTAGAAGCCGTATGCCTTCGAGCGCGGCGGCAGCACCGATCGCAGGACGTTGAGCTCCCGCTGCCCGCGCGGGGTGAGCAGCTCGAACGAGATCTGCTCCAGCGGCCACGCCATGGTGCGCCGCTCGTGGCGGCGGACCACGTACTCGTCGCGGGCCTGCGCGGACATCGTGGAGTCGAGCAGTTCGGCGAGGGAGACCCCGAGCGCCTTGGCGACCCGCAGCAAGGTCTGGAACGACGGGTTGCCGATCCCGCGCTCGATCTGGCTCAACAGCCCCGCGCTGACACCGGACCGTTCGGCCAGCGATTCGAGGCTGAACCGGTCGCCCCGGGCGGCGCGCAGCACCCGGCCCAACCGGGTCATCTCGCTCGCGAAGAGCTGCGGCGAGACGAGCAGCGACTCGTCGTCGCCGGGTCGTCCGGCCGGCGCTTCGGTTGCCTCGGACATCGAAGCCCTCCTTGGTCGACAGTGGTCGAGTCCACATCATGTACCCCCGGTGGCCCGTCGGGGAGCCCCGTGCGGCGCGGGCCTCACTCTGATCGCAAACGTCCTGCGCTTATTGACACACTGTCTAGTGAGTTCTATGGTCATCAACCAATTGAAGCCTGACAGGCTGTCGTCTCAGTAGATACATGCTCGCCCTTCGAGACACTGGAGGAGCTTTGAGCAGGATGGCCCGATCTCACCAACGAAGTGCTCAAACCAATCCAGTAGCCGCGAGGTCCGCGTCCGGGACGGTGGTCCTCGACCACCTGGCCGTCGCGGTCGCCTCCTGGTCGGATGCGACGGACGTGCTCGTGGGCGTGCTGCGAGGCCGGTGGAGGTACGGCATCCGTACCCCCGCGTTCAACCCGTGTCAGGTCGGATACGGCAACGACACCCGCATCGAGCTGCTCGCCCCGCCGGAGCAGGGCAGCTCGTTCGTCACCAAGTTCCTCGCCGCGGGGACCAACCGTCCACATCACATCACCTTCAAGACCACCGACATTCGGGCCGTCCTGCGGGATGCCGAGAGGTTCGGTGTCGCGCCGGTGCTGGTGTCACTCGAGAACCCGGGGTGGCAGGAAGGCTTCCTGCACCCCCGCGACACCGGCCTCGGCGTGCTCATCCAGGTCGCGCAGGGCGACGGTGACCCGACCAAGGCCCTGCCCCCGGATCTCCTCGTCGACTGCCCGTGGGCGGAGTCCGGCGATGAGCCGTCCACGATCTCCCACATCATCGTCCGCGTCAGCGACACCGAGTGGGCCGCGCGGCTGTTCTGCGAGGTGCTGCACGGTGAGCGCGTGGTCGTCACCGACGACATGGTCCGGCTGCGCTGGCCGTCGGGAGCGGATCTCCTGCTCCTGGGACCCGAGCGCGGCAGCGAACCACCACTTCCGCTGGGCGTGCGGTCCATCGGCTTCGACGCGACCGCACCCCCCGACCTCGCCCTCACCCCCGTCGGCATGGGCTGGTCCAAGACCCAGGTCGTGCCCGCCCTCGGCCTGAGTCTGCTCTTCAACTCCGTTTGAGCCGCACAGGAGACGCGATGGAATTCGAACTGGACGACCAGCAACGGGCATGGCGAGAGCAGGTGCGGTCCTTCCTCGCCGAGAACTTCACGCCGGAGCTGCTCCGGCTGCGCAAGGAACGCGGCTACGAGTCCGACAACGAGCTGCTGCGCGACTTCCGCCGCAAGGTCGGCGAGAAGGGCTGGTTCGGACTCAACTGGCCCAAGGAGTACGGCGGCCTCGGCCTGGGACCCATCTACCAGCACATTCTCGTCAACGAGTTCGAGTACTGGGGCGCGCCCGGGCCGGACCTGACAGTCACCTCCGTCGCGCCGATGATCATGCGGTACGGCACGGAGCACAACAAGGAGGAGTGGCTGCCGCCCATCGCGCGCGGCGAGATCACCTGTGCCGTCGGCTACTCGGAGCCCAACGCCGGCACCGACCTCGCGAGCCTCAAGACCCGCGCCGAGCTCGACGGCGACGAGTGGGTGATCAACGGCCAGAAGATCTGGAACAGCATGGCCCACATGGCCACCCACGAGTGGCTGTGCGTGCGCACCGACCCGGACGCCCCCAGGCACCGCGGCATCTCGGTCATCATGGTGCCGATCGACACCCCCGGCATCGAGGTGCGGCCGATCATCACCTGGGACGACTTCCGCACCAACGAAACGTTCTTCACCGACGTGCGGGTTCCCCGGACCAACCTGATCGGCGAGCCCAACCGCGGCTGGCAGTACATCACCGGCGCGCTGGACCTCGAACGCGGCGCGCTCACCAACGCCGGCGACCTGCGCCGCGCGGTCGACGAGGTCATCGAGGCCGCGCGGCTGGTCCTGCCGGACGGTACCCGCCCGATGGACCAGCCCGACGTCCGCCGCCGGATCGCCCAGCTCGAGGCCGACGTCGACGTCGCCGTCCTGATGGGACTCGAGGCCGCGTCGCTGCTCGAGACCGGTCAGATCCCCACCGTCGCGGTCACGGCGGAGAAGATCTTCTCGAGCGAGCTGCGGCAGCGGATCGCGGATCTCGGCACGACGATGCTCGGCATGTCCGGCGTGCTCGACCGTGGCGACCCGCACGCCGTCCCGGGCGGTGGCTTCGAGAAGCTCTACCGCAGCGCACCCCTGCTGCGCTTCGGCGGCGGCGCCAACGAGGTCTTGCGCGACGTCATCGCGCAGCGCGGTCACGGCATGCCCGGTTATGGGCGGTAGCCGCCATGGCACTCACGCCCGAAGGCCCTCCCACGGGCGCTGACCCGGCCAACACCCCTCGGACCGTTCGAAAGGCATGACGCATGCGACTGACACTCACCGAGGAACAGCAGGAACTCTCGACGATGCTCCGGCACCTGTTCGCCGACGCGTGCCGGCCCGCACTCGTGCGGCGCATGAAGGAACCCGACTCCGACGGCATCCCGGCCGAGCTGTGGAGCACGCTCGCCAAGTCGGGCGTCTTCGGGATCGCCGTGGACGGCCGGTACGGCGGCGAGGACGCCGGGCTGTTCGAGCTCGGCCTGGTCTTCGCGGAGGCGGGCCGGGCGCTGTGCCCCACCGCTGTCTACGACACGCTGTTGTTCGCGGTGGCCGTGCAGCGGCTGGCGAGCGAGGAACAGCGCGCCGGGCTGCTGCCCCGCGTGGTCGGTGGCGAGCTTCGGGGTACAGCGGCGATCAGCAACCCCTCGGACGCCGGCGACCTGCGGCCGAGGCTGACGGCTGAGCGCACCGGGGGCGGATGGTCGCTGAGCGGGACGCTGATGTTCGTCGGCAACGGCAACACCGGCGGCACGATCCTCGTCACGGCGCGGACGGCGGCCTTCCCGGAACCGAGCCGCGTCATCGGCGTCCTGGTCGACCCCGCCCGGCAGGGCGTCGAGGCGACCCCGCTGCACACCTTCGCCGGCGATAAGCAGACGCGGCTGGAACTGCGTGACTACCTCGCCACGGACGCCGAGGTACTCGCCGGACCGGACGGCGACGGGCTCCGCGGCGACGACCTGGTCTGGGCGTCCAACGCGTTCGTCGCCCTCCAGTGCATGGAGATGGTCGGCGGCGCGACGGCGGTGCTGGAACGCACCGTCGAATACGTCAAGGTGCGCGAGCAGTTCAACCGGCCGATCGCCAGCTTCCAGGCCGCACAGCACCACGTCGCCAACATGCGCATCGCCATTGAGGGAGCACGCCTGGCGGCCGCCCAGGCGGTGTGGTGGCTCGGGCAGGGCGACCTCGCCCGGCGGGCGGTGGCCATCGCGAAGATGCACGCCAGCGAGGCGTACAAGTGGACCACCCTCAACGCGCACCAGTTGCACGGCGGCATGGGCTACGTCCGCGAGACGGACCTGCACCTGTGGTCCGAGCGCGCCAAGGTCACCGAGATCAAGGGCGGTACCGCCGACATCGCCGCCGGTTGGTTGCAGCGAGAGCTGGGACTGGCGAGATGAGCGGACCCGATGACCGGCGGCAGGTGTTCACCGGCCTGCGCGTCCTCGACCTGTCCCGGTGGGTCGCGGGCGAGTACGCGACGAAGCTGTTCGCCGACTTCGGCGGCGACGTCATCAAGATCGAGAAGCCGGGCGACGGCAGCCACACCCGCCGCTGGGTGCCGACGCCCGACGACCGGCCCGAACCCGAGGCCAACCCGCTGTTCCTGCACCTCAACACCAACAAGCGGTCGGTCGCCGCCGACCTGCGCAGCGCTGCCGGGCGGGACCTCGTCCTCAGGCTGATCGCCCGGTCCGACGCGGTCGTCGAGTCATTCCGCCCCGGCCACCTCGAGAAGCTCGGCCTCGGCCCGGACATCCTGCACCGGCTCAACCCCAAGCTCGTGATCACCCGGATCTCGGCGTTCGGGCAGTCCGGTCCGTACCGCGACCGCGAGGCGACCGGCATCGTGCTGCAGGCCGCCGGCGGTCCGATGAACGCCACTGGCGACGCGCATCGCGCGCCGCAGCGCAAGCCCGGCCTGCTGGAGCAGTACACGATCGGTCGTACCGCCGGCGAGGCGGCGCTGGCCGGTCTCTACCACGCGCGGCGCACGGGCAAGGGTGCCACGATCGACGTGTCGGGGCAGGAGGTGCTCCTGTCCAGCGCCGACCGGCGCGCGTCGTACCTGTTGTCGACGGCGTACTCGGGCATCGACGCCCCGCGCGGCGTGCGCAGCGCACACCGCGGCTCGGCGACCTTCACCGGGCCGTTCCGGGCGGCCGATGGATTCGTGATGATCTACATCACCAACCAGGAGTTCTGGAACCGTCTGGTCCGCCTCATCGGTGCCGGCGACGAGGCGTTCCAGCAGCGATTCCTGGACCGCCCCCGCCTCGGGGACGACTGGGACGACTTCATGGCGTACCTCCACGCCTGGTTCGCCGCGCGGCCGAAGATCGAGATCATGGAGGTCGCGGAGGCCGCGCGCATCCCGTGCACGGCGTTCCTCCAGATGGACGAGCTGTTCGTGCACCCGCACTTCCGGCAGCGCGGCGCCTTCGTGACCGCCAGCCACCCGGTCGCCGGCGATCTGGACTATCTCGGCGCGCCGTGGCGGATGCGCGACGGCTTCCAGCTCCGGCACACCGCACCCGCGCTCGGCGCGCACACCGCCGAGGTCGCCGCGGAGCTCGGTGCGATCGGCGCCACCAGCCTGCACCAGGACGTGTCGAGGGGGACCCTGCCATGAACGAGAACGGTGCTGACATGAGGTATCCGCTCGAGGGAATCCGGGTCGTCGACCTGACGGTCGTGTGGTCCGGGCCCGGCGCGACCGCGCTGCTCGGCGATCTGGGCGCCGAGGTCATCCGCATCGAGGGCAACAACCGGCTCAGCCGCCAGGCCTCGGCCAAGACGACGCGGGCCATGGTGGAGCACGCCGGCTGGCACCGCAACACCTACCCGGACGGCGACCCCGAGCCGCGGCCGTACGACCGCAGTGCGATCTTCAACTGGCACGCCCGCAACAAGCTGGCCGCCTGCATGAACCTGGAGACGCCGGAGGGTCACGAGGCCGCCCTGAAACTGATCGCGATCAGCGACGTGCTCGTGGAGAACAACACCAACCGCGTCCTGGAGAAGCTGGGCATCGGTCACGAGTCGCTGCTCGAGCTCAACCCGCGGCTGATCGTCGCGCGGATGCCACCGATGGGCATGGCCGGGCCGATGAGCAACTACCTCGGTTACGGCCCGAACTTCAACTCGCTGGTCGGCATCGCGGCCATGGACGGGTACGAGGGCGAGGACCCCGACAGCGCCGGCGAGAACTACCACATGGACGAAGCGGCGCCGGCCGGGCTCGCGTTCGCCGTGCTGGCCGCGCTCTGGGACCGCGACCGCACCGGCCGCGGCGGGCTGATCGAGTTCGCGCAGGCGGAGAACGTCATGCAGGACATCGGGGAGTACTTCCTCGACTACCAGATGCGCGATCGCAATCCCGCGGTGCTGGGCAACACCGATCCGAGCCTGCTCCAGGACGCGTACCGGACCGCCGAGGACGACCGCTGGGTGGTGATCTCCATTCGCGACGACCGCGACTGGACCGCGATCGGCGAGGTCGTCGGCGACGCCGACTGGCTGAGCCTGGGCGGCACGCGTGCGCAGCGGCAGGCGAACTCGCGGAAGCTGCGCGACGGGATCGCCGCGTGGTGCGCGGACCGGCCGGTGGACGACATCGTGGCGCGGCTGCAGGCGGCACGGGTGCCGGCGACCGAGGTGATGAGCGAGACGCGCCTGCTGAACGATCCGCACCTGGCGGCGCGCGACTGGTTCAAGGAGCGCTCGCACCCCGCCGTCGGCACGTACAAGTATCCCGGACACCCATGGCGGGCGGACGGGTTCGATCTCGCGTTCGAGCGTGCGCTGCCGGCGTTCGGCGAGGACAACGAATACGTCTACAAGGGACTGCTCGGCTACAGCGACGAGCGGTACCAGGACCTCGTCGAGCGCGGGCTCGTGACCCAGGAGCAGCTGGCATGAGCGCCCCGATGCTGGACGTCCAGAACCTCGAACTGCGCTTCGGCGGCGTGCGGGCCCTCGCCGGGCTCAGCTTCCAGGTCGAGCGCGGCCGGCTGTGCGCCGTCGTCGGGCCGAACGGCGCCGGCAAGAGCAGCCTGTTCAACTGCATCGGCGGGCTCTACCGGCCGCAGGCCGGCCGGATCCTGGTCGACGGCGTCGACGTGCTGAACAAGCGGCCGCACGCCATCGCCCGGCTCGGCGTCGGTCGCACCTTCCAGAACCTGGCGCTGTTCCCGCGCCAGACGGTGCTGGAGAACGTGCTGCTCGGCGGCTACAACCGGCACACCACCGGCCTGGTCAGCTGCGCCACGCATGCGCTGGGCCAGCGGCGCAAGGAACGCCGGCTGCGCGAGGAGGCCTTCGACATCCTCGAACGGCTCGAGCTCGGGCGTTTCGAACACTCGGTAACCGCGAGCCTGCCATTCGGCATCCTCAAGCGGGTCGAGCTGGCCCGGGCGCTGATGTCGCGGCCGCGGCTGCTGTTGCTCGACGAGCCGGCGGCCGGGCTCAGCCACGGGCTGGTCGCCGAGTTCGGCCAATGCATCGTGCAGGTGCGCGAGGCGTTCGATGTGACGATCGTGCTGGTCGAGCACCACATGGGTCTGGTGATGTCGATCTCCGACACCGTCGTCGTGCTCAACCTCGGCACGTTGCTCGCCACCGGTACACCCGACGAGGTCTCACACAACCCCGCGGTCATCGAGGCCTACCTGGGGGTGGCGGCATGACGATCATGTTGGAGGCCATCGGCCTGTCGGCCGGCTACGGCCCGAACCCGGTGCTCGACGGGCTCGACCTGCGCGTCGAGGAGGGCGAGATCGTGGTCGTGCTGGGCGCCAACGGCGCCGGCAAGACGACGACGCTGCGCGCCCTCAGCGGCATGATCGGCGGCAAGGGCAAGGTGATGCTCGCCGGCAATGACATCAGCCGCAGCCGGCCCGATGTGCGCGCCAAGCTGGGGCTGGGCCACATTCCCGAGGGTCGCGGCACGTTCCCGTTCCTCTCGGTGGAGGACAACCTGCGCCTGGGCGGGCACGTCGTCAAGGACCGGCACGCGTTCGACGTCTGGTTCGAGCTGTTCCCGATCCTGGCGGAGCGCCGCAAGCAGGCGGCCGGCAGCCTCAGCGGTGGCGAGCAGCAGATGCTCGCCGTCGCCCGGGCGCTGATGGCCCGCCCCAAGATGCTGCTGCTGGACGAGCCGTCGATGGGCCTCGCCCCGATGGTCACGGCGGCCCTGTTCGGCCAGATCGAGCACATCAACAAGCAGTTCGGCACCTCGATGCTGATCGTCGAACAGAACGCGAACCTGTCGCTGAAGATCGCGAGTCGTGGCTACGTGCTCGAGTCCGGCAGCGTCGTCCTGTCGGGCAGGGCCGACGAGCTGCTCGACAACGACGGCATCCGCCGCGCCTACCTGGGGAGCTGACGATGGTCCTCTTCATCCAACGCCTCGTCGACGGGTTGCAGAGCGGCGTCCTGTACGGGTCGATCGCACTCGCGCTCGTGCTGGTCTACCGCGCGACCGGCCTGCTCAACTTCGCCACCGGCGAGATCGCCATGTTGTGCACCTTCATCGTCTGGCAGCTGGCCGGCGGCGGGCTCGGCCTGCCCATCGTGGTCGGGATCATCGGCGGGATGCTCTTCGGCTTCGCGTTCGGCGCGGGGTTGGAGCGGTTCGTGATCCGGCCGTTCGAGAAGGCCGACCACCTACGCCAGTCGATGGTCACGATGGGCCTGTTCCTCGGCATCAACGCGCTGGCCGGCTACCTGTTCACCCTCGACGTGCAGCGTCTGGCCTCACCGTTCCCGGTCGGCAGATGGAACATCGGCGGCGTCATCGTGTCGTACCACAAGGTCGGCTCCATCATCGTCCTCATCCTCGTCGCCATCGCCCTGCGGGTGCTGTTCGCCAAGACGCGGATCGGGCTGGCCATGACCGGCGCGGCGATGAACCCGACGTCCGCGCAGCTGCTTGGTGTCAACCCGTCACGGATGCTGGTGCTCGGCTGGGGACTCTCGGCCGCGCTCGGCGCCCTGGTCGGCGCGATGGTCGCGCCGGACCTGTTCCTGAGCACCAACATGATGCAGACGCTGCTGCTCTACGGGATGGCCGCCGCGGTACTCGGCGGCATGGAGAGCTACGTCGGCGCCCTGGTCGGCGGCGTACTGATCGGCGTGATCCAGGCGCTGGCCGGCGGCTACGTGTCCTTCATCGGCACGCAGCTCCAGCTCGCGGTCGCCTTCGCGGCGATCCTCATCGTCCTGCTCGTCAAGCCCGAGGGACTGTTCGGAAAGCGACAGGTGGAACGGGTATGAACGCCATCGCCGCATCAGAGTTCGAAGTCGCCTCGCACGCGGCCTCAGGCGCACGGCCCTTGTTGCGCCGCGCGGCCATCCCGGCGGGCTGGCTCGCCCTGCTCATCGTGGCCGCCTACCTGCCATTCGGCGTCTCGATATCCGGCCTGGTCAATCTCCAGCAGGTCATCTACATCGCGATCGCGATCATGAGCCTGAACCTGCTGTCCGGCCTGGCCGGGCAGATCTCGATCGGGCAGAGCGCCTACATCGGCCTCGCCGCCTACGCCACCGCCCTGCTGGTGATGAAGGCGGGCTGGTCGCACTGGGCCGCGCTGCCGGTGGCGGTGCTGCTCTCCTTCGTCCTCGGTGTGCTGACCGGCCTGCCGGCCCTGCGGATCACCGGCATCCGGCTGGCGCTGACCACCCTGTCGATCGCCATCATCTTCCCGACGGTGCCGGTCAAGTTCACCGCGCAGACCGGTGGCACCCCGGGCATGAACGTCAACCCGCTCGCCGCGCCCGAGTCGTGGGGCATCACTGACGTCGCCTTCGGCTACTGGGTGCTGCTGGCGGGCCTCGTGCTCGTCTGGGTGGTCGTGCGCAACGTGATCGACAGCCGCATCGGACGCTCGCTCATCGCGGTCCGCGACCACCAGATCGCGGCGCACACGGTGGGCATCAACGTCGCCGTGACGAAGGTCCTCGTCTTCGGCGCGAGCGCCGCGCTGTGCGGGCTCGTCGGCTGGATGTTCGTCGTCGCCAACCAGTTCGTCAGCCCGCTCGACTTCTCCGTGCTGCTGGCCATCTACCTGCTGGTGGGCATGGCCATCGGCGGCGCCGGCACCCTGATCGGGCCGATCTTCGGCGCCCTGTTCATCGTGTACGCCCCGCAGGGCATCGGCGAGATCGGGGCCAGCCCGCTGCTGACCCCGCTCATCTATGGCGCCGCCCTGATCCTGATCCTGCTGCTGCTGCCACAGGGCATCGGCGGGCTGCTGGCCAAGGCCGCCCGGCGGATCACCGGCCCGCCGGCGCCGACCCGGGTCCGCACGGCGGCAGCCGCGCCGGACCCGGCCGGGGAGCCGTCTTCGCCGTCTGACCGGTAACCACAGCACCCGACGCACACCGTGAGGCTCGACGGCACCGCCGTCGGCGTGGCTTTCCACACCCACTTCCCCTTTGCGTTGTCCCGCGACGGAAGGACCGAGAAGATGACTACGGCTAGAAGATCGCGGCTGGCGTGCGGCGCCGCGTTGCTGGTGCTGATGGCGAGCGGCTGCGGCAACGGCGCCGTATCCCGCGACGCAAACACCGGCGACGCCGGGGGCTCGGACGCGACCGCATACCTGACCAAGACCTGCAACCGATACGAGCCGACGGTCGGCGTCACGGACACGAGCATCAAGGTCGGCTACAGCGGCGCGCTCGGTGGCCCGTTCGCCACCGTCGGCGTCGCTCTCTGGGGCATGCAAGGCTACTTCGACATGGTCAACGCCAAGGGCGGCGTCCGTGGCGCCGACGGCAAGCAGCGCAAGATCGAGGTCGTCTACAAGGACGACCAGTACCAGGTCGCCACGACCAAGGCGAACGTGCAGAAGCTGGTCGACGACGACAAGGTGTTCGCGCTGCTGGGCATCGTCGGGTCGTCGGCCAACCAGGCCATCCGGCCGATCGTCAACCAGGGCTGCGTGCCCAACATGTTTGCCACCGCGGGCGCGCCCGAGCTCGGTGACCCCAGCTATCCCTGGGCGATCAACGGTCCGGTGGCGGTCTACCACGGTGAAGGACTGACGTACGCCAACTACCTCAAGCAGCACATGCCGCAGGCGACCGTCGCGTTCATGTCGCAGCACGACGACTACGGTCGCGCGGAGATCGGCTCGTTCAAGGACGGCATCGCCGGCAGCCAGGTCAAGATCGTCAAGGAGGTGACGTTCGAGACCACCGACGCCGACCTGTCAGGCCAGATCACCACCCTCGCCGCGACGAAGGCGGACGTCATCATCGTCATCGCGCTCGGCGCGCAGATGCTCCAGTCCATCAACACGATCTCGGCCCACCCGGAGTGGAAGCCACAGATCCTCACCGCACCGATCAGCGTCTCCCAGCTCTCCCGCCTCAACCCGAGCGCCGGGCACGGCCTGCTGACCGGCACAAGCATCGACGTGGACGACCCGAAGCTGGCCGGCGACCCCAAGGTGGCGCTGTTCCGCCAGTGGGTGGAGCCGGTGTTCCAGAAGAACAACGTGAAGCTGCCGGTGTCCGCCGGCGTCGGCGGCTGGAACGAGGCGGCCCTGTTCGTCCAGTGCGTCGAGAAGGCGACGGCGGTGACGCGGGCGGATGTCATGGCGGTCGCCCGGAATTTCAAGCCGGACCGCCACGACATCATCTTCATGGAGGGCCTGACCCTCGAAACCGGACCCGACGACCCGTACCTGGTCGAAGGCATGGTGATCAGCAAGTGGGACGCCAACACCAAGACGCTCAGCACCGTCGAGACGATCGATCTCAATGGACAGGTCAAGTTCAAGTCCTACCGATGAAAGCGAGACCGAGCATGACTCAGTCGCACGAGCAGCCCCTGGTCGGTGACGACGCCCGCGCCTTCATCGGCAAGGTGACCAACGAGGCGGAGGGCATCGTCGTCAAGAAGGAGTTCCAGCGGTGGGCGGCCGCCGTCAAGGACCGCAACCCTCTGTACTTCGACGCCGACTTCGCGCGGGCGCACGGGTACCGGGACGTGATCGCGCCGCCGCTCTATGTTCAGTACGTCACGCTCGGCGTGGCCGACCTCGATCAGCTGCGTCCCGACGGCATCCCGGGCGGCACGGGCTCCGGCGACATCCCGCTACCCCGCTGCCCGCGCCGGATGGCCGGCGGTGACGACATGACCTTCTACGAGCCGATCTACGACGGCGACGTCATCAGGGCGGTCCGCACCGTGACCGACATCCATGAGAAGAAGGGCCGCTCAGGGGCGTTCGTCCTGGTGACCTCGACGACCGTCTACACCCGCCAGGACGGCACGGTCGTCGCCGAGAACAACGCCTCGATGATCGCCCGCCCGTAGCCTCTTCGTGCTTGAAAGGCAGCCATGATCCCGCAGATCTACTTCGAAGACGTCAAAGAGGGTGACGAGATTCCCACCCTCACCATCGCGGCGGACCAGACCCAGATGTTCTTCTTCAGCGCGGCCACCTACAACGGTCACCGAATCCACTACGACCAGAGCTGGGCCAAGGGTGTCGAAGGCTACCCCGACATCCTGGTGCACGGCCCGTTGCAGGCCGCGCTGCTCGCCCGCGCGATCACCGACTGGATCGGCGCGGACGGCCGGCTGGTGCGGTACTCGATCCAGAACCGGGCGAGCGCGTTTCCCGGCGAGGAGCTGCGGTTCGTCGGGACGGTGACGGCCAAGCGCGAAGTCGACGGACAGGCGCTGGTCGACCTCGCCATCCGCGGCGAGAAGGGCGACACCGAAATCCTGATGCCGGGCACCGCCACCGTGGCGCTGCCCAAGCGGGCCTGACGGAGGGGATGTCCATGGCTGGACTGCGGGGCGAGGCCGCCATTGTCGGCTTCGTCGAACTGAGCCCGGAGCGCAAGCCGACCCGGCCGCCGATGTTCACCATCGAGCAGTACGCCAGGCTGGCGAAGGCGGCGCTCGACGACGCCGGCCTGGACGGGTCGGCGATCGACGGGCTGGTCACCCACGGCATCGCCGAGTCCGACATGTTCGCGCCGGCGACGCTGTCGGAGTACCTCGGTATCGCCATCAACTTCGGCGAGACGGTCGATCTCGGCGGCGCGACCGCGGCCGGCATGGTCTGGCGGGCGGCCGCCGCCGTCGAGCTCGGCCTCTGCGAGGCGGTGCTGGTGATGGTGCCGGGCGCGTACAACATGCCGGTGTCGAAGCACCGCCCGCCCAAGGAGTTCGGCTACTTCGGCGCCTCGAGCAACACCTACGGGTCGCCGCAGGCCGAGTTCGAGATTCCGTACGGCAACCTCGGGCAGAACGCGCCCTACGCGCAGATCGCCCGCCGGTACGCCGCCGAGTACGGATACGACGCTCGCGCGGTCGCGAAGATCGCGGCGGACCAGCGGACGAACGCGTGCGCCACCCCGGACGCGGTCTTCTACGGTCAACCGATCACGATCGACGACGTCCTCGCGAGCCCGATGATCGCCGACCCGCTGCACCGCTTGGAGATCGTCATGCCGTGCATGGGCGGCGCCGGTGTCATCGTCGCGAACGAGTCGGTCGCCCGGCGCGGCCGGAACCGTCCAGTGTGGATCAAAGGGTTCGGCGAGCACGTCTCGTTCAAGACGCCGACATACGCGGAGAACCTTCTGCGCTCACCGATCTCGAAGGCCGCCGACCGCGCGTTCGAGATGGCCGGGTTGCGACGGTCCGACATGGACATGGCGTCGATCTACGACTGTTACACGATCACGGTGCTGATGAGCATCGAGGACGCCGGCTTCTGCGAGAAGGGCAAGGGCATGGAGTTCGTGGCGTCCCACGACCTCACGTACCGTGGCGACTTCCCGCTGAACACGGCCGGCGGTCAGCTGTCGTTCGGCCAGGCCGGGATGGCCGGCGGCATGCACCACGTCTGCGACGGCACCCGGCAGATCATGGGACGGGCCGGCGCGGCCCAGGTGCCGCAGTGCGATCGGGCGTTCGTATCGGGCAATGGCGGGATCATGAGCGAGCAGGTGGCTCTCGTCCTGCAGGGCGACTGAGGAGCCGGAAGATGGACAAGCCGATGCCGGAGCCGACTCCGACGACCCGGCCCTTCTGGGACGGGCTCATGGAGCACAAGCTGCGGATCCAGTACTCGCCGTCGGCGGAGCAGTACGTGTTCTACCCGCGCGTGCTGGCCCCGCGGACGCTGGCCGACGACCTCGAGTGGCGTGAGGTCGAGGGCGGTGGCACGCTCTACACCTTCACGGTCGCTGACCGGGCGACGGCGCCGCCCTGGCAGGACGCGTTGCCGCAACTGCTGGCGGTCGTCGAGCTCGACGAGGGACCGCGGCTGACCACGGAGCTGGTCGGCGTCGACCCGGCCGACCTGCGGGTCGGCATGCGCGTCCGGCCCGTCTTCGAGGACCATCCGGAGCACGGCGTGACGCTGTTGAAGTACGCGCCGGCCTGAGCGAAAAGAAGCGGGGGCTCGCCGAGCCCCCGCTTCTTCGCGTCTATCTGGCGAACGCCCGGCGGATGGCGTCGGTGCGGTCGGTCACCATCCGATCGGAGATCGCCGTGCCCGCTGCGGCCCCGGACGATCCGTGGAACGTGCCGGGGTAGTGGTGCAGCTCGGTGGGCACCCCCGCCTGCATCAGCCGCTGGCCGTACTCGATCCCTTCGTCCCGCAGCGGGTCGAACTCGCAGGTCACGACGTACGCCGGGGGCAGGCCGCGCAGGTCCGTGGCGCGGGCCGGCGCGGCGTAGGGCGACGTGTCGCCGTCCCGGTCCGGCCCGAGGTACGCCTCCCAGCTGAGGATCGCGTTCGGGAGGTTCCACAGCGGAGTGTCGGTGAACTGCTTCATCGACGGCGTGCTGAGGCGGTCGTCGACCTCGGGGATGTCGAGCAGCTGGAAGCACAGGCTGGGCCCACCCCGGTCGCGCGCCAGCAGCGCCACCGCCGCGGCCAGCCCGCCGCCGGCGCTCAGCCCGCCCACCGCCAGCCGGTTCAGGTCGATGCCGAGCTCGTCGGCGTGCTCGGCGGTCCACCGCAGGGCCGCGTAGCAGTCCTCGACCGGCGCGGGGAACGGGTGTTCCGGCGCGAGCCGGTACTCAACGGAGACCACGACAGCACCGGCGCCCACGGCGATGCCGGCGGCCGTTTCCAGGTCGCCGTCGACGTCGCCGAGGACGAAGCCGCCGCCGTGAATCCAGAGCATGCCGGGCCGGCCGTGCTGTTCGTCATTCGGTCGGATGACACAGACCTCGACGTCGGGGTCACCGGGCGGCCCCGGGATGAACCGCTTCGAGATCTCCAATGATGGCGACGGCGCGAACGCGGGCCTCAGTTCGCGCATCTGGAGCATTTGCGCTCGAGCGGCAGCGATATCGCTGATGTCGAGCACCGGGAGCATGGCAACGACCGGCGACAGTTCGGGATCGTAAGTATAGGCCATGGACTAAGCGTAGTTAGACTGGACGTAACGTCAACCCACTGGTTTGTCTGTCGGATCGTCCGGGCCGGAACCGGACACCATGTCGCATCAGTGGCCATATCGTGGTTGTCGTGGTCGGTGGGTGCCGTATCTTTACGAAATTTCCACTGCCTAGAATGGCTGCATGGTTGACTCGATGGCGCCAGAGGCGCAGCAGACACAGGCGCGGCCACGGGGTAGAATGCGGGCCGCGCAGCGGGAGTTCACCCGGTCCCGGCTGATCGACGCGGCGATCGAGATCTTTGCCGAACGGGGCTACGCGAAGGCCACGGTGGACGAGATCGCCGATCGCGCCGGCGCCACCAGGGCCACCTTCTATCTGCACTTCAAGGCCAAGAGCGACATGATCAGCGAGCTCATGGTCCGGGGCGAGGAGCACTACCGCAGCGTCTACCAGGACCTCGGCCCGATCGCGCACGCGCCGACCACGGCCAGCGTGCGGCGCTGGCTGGCCACCGCGATGCGTGAGTGGGACTCGGTGGTCGGGTTCGTGCGGCCGATCAACGAGGCCGCCAGCATCGAGCCCCAGATCCACGCGCTCACGGTCGCCCAGCAGAGCCGGGAAGTCGGCGCACTGGCCGAAGCGCTGCGCAGCGGCGAGCCGGCGCTGAGTGTCAAGGATGCCGAGGTCTACGCGAGCGTCCTGCTCGCGCCGCTGCGCTACTACTTCGAGCTCCACATGCGAGGCCAGCGCTTCGACGAGCGCCGGGTGCTCGACGTCATGGCCACATCCTGGATGGCGGTCATCGGCCGCATCGCCGAGCAGCCCAAGCGGCGCCGGACGGCTGCTACAGGAGTTGTCGCATAATCTCGTTGATTGACATGGTGTCGTGTGAATAGGTAGCGTGACGCTCACATCAGCTCACGCCTACCGATGCGAGGCCGCCATGGGTTCGAGGCTTGCGGGCAAGGTCGCGATCGTCACCGGCGCGGCCATGGGGATGGGTGCGGAAGCGGCACGGCGGTTCGCCGCCCAGGGGGCCCGCGTCGTCCTGGCCGACGTCGACCACGCGGCGGCGAAGGAACTCGCCGGCCACCTCGGCGACGGTGCCGTCGCGGTGGCGCACGACGTCAGCGACGAGGAGAGCTGGGCCGGTGTCGTCCGCACGGCGCAGGAATCGTGCGGTGGCATCGACATCCTCGTCAACAACGCCGGCATCTGGCGCACGGCACCGATCGTCGAGCAGCCGGTCGAGGAGTTCGACCGGATCATCGCGGTCAACCTGCGCGGCGTGTTTCTCGGCATGCGTGCGGTCGCCGAGCCGATGCGGTCGCGCGGTGGTGGCTCGATCATCAACACGTCGTCGACCGCCGGGCTCGTGGGCTTGGCCAACATGGCCGCGTATGGCGCCTCCAAATGGGGTGTCCGCGGCATCACCAAGGTCGCCGCGATCGAGCTCGGGCCGTGGGGCATCCGCGTCAACTCGATCCATCCCGGCGGCGTCGCCACGCCGATGACCGCAGGCCTGCGCTTCGACGACGACAGGGACCACGCGCTGCCGCTGCGCCGCCACGGCACGCCGTCCGACATCGCGGACCTGCACGTGTTCCTGGCCGGCGACGAGTCGAGCTGGATCACCGGCGCGGAGATCTCCATCGACGGTGGCCTGATGGCCGGTCCGCCCTCGGCCTAGGCCTGTTTCATAACTGGGGTGGGAGCGAGGCGGAGTCCAGATTTCGTCTGGTGGTGGCCCGCGGGAGCCAGGCTACCGGTGTTGTAACCGGGCTTCCGCGGGCCGCCGCCAGGCGGAATCTGGGCCCGCCGCAGCCCCGCCTCAGTTATGAAACAGGCCTTAGGCCTGCTTTCCATCGCCAGTGCACGAGCGACGCCGTGCGCACGGTCGGCGCTGTCATCCTTCTGGAGGTAGCTCATGATCGACGAGAACGCCTACGATGTCGTGGTAGTCGGGGCAGGGTTCAGCGGCCTCTATGCGATCCACCGGATCCGTCAGCTGGGGCTGCGCGTGCGGTGCTTCGAGGCGGGTGACGGCGTCGGCGGCACCTGGTACTGGAACCGCTATCCGGGCGCCCGGGTCGACATCGAGAGCATGCAGTACTCGTACTCCTTCGACGACGGCCTTCAGCAGGAGTGGCGGTGGCCGGAGTACTTCTCACCGCAGCAAGACCTCGAGGCGTACGCCAACCATGTTGCCGACCGCTTCGGTCTGCGCTCCGACATCGAGCTGAACGCGCGGGTCAACCGGCTGGCCTTCGACGAGCGGGCGAACCGCTGGCACGTCTCCACGGAGAACGGCCATCACGTCACCGCGAAGTACATCGTCGCCGCGACGGGCAGCCTCGACGCGATGAACCTCCCGCCGTTTCCGGGCCTCGAGTCGTTCGGCGGACAGTGGTACCACACCGCGCGGTGGCCCAAGGAGGGTGTGCGCTTCGATGGCAAGCGGGTCGGACTGATCGGCACCGGCTCGACCGGCATCCAGGCCACCCCGGTGATCGCGCAGACCGCGGAGCACCTCTTCGTCTTCCAGCGGACGGCGGCGTACAGCCTGCCCGCGTACAACCGGCCGACCGACCCCGCGTATGAGCAGGCGTGGAAGGCCGACTACCCGCAGCGCCGCGCGAAGATGTTCGGCCACTTCGCCGCGTCGTACACGGAGAACGACCAGTATCGGTCGGTGTTCGACTACTCGCCGGAGGAGCGCCAGCGGATCCTGGAGGAGGCCTGGTCGGCGCGCAACGGCCTGCTGTTCATGCGGACCTTCAGCGACATCTCGACGAACCTCGAAGCCAACGAGATCGTGGCCGAGTTCGTCCGTGGCAAGATCCGGGCAACGGTCCGGGATCCGAAGGTCGCGGAGTTGCTCTGCCCGACGACGTATCCCATCGGCGCCAAGCGGATCTGCATGGACACGGGGTATTTCGAGGCGTTCAATCGTGACAACGTCACCCTCGTCGACGTCCGCGCCAACCCGCTCGCCGAGATCACGCCGACCGGCCTGCGCACCACCGCGGACGAGTACGACCTGGACATCATCGTGTTCGCGACCGGCTTCGACGCGGTCACCGGCTCGCTGACCCGCATGAACGTGACCGGCCTCGGCGGCCTGGACCTGCGCGAGAAGTGGCGGGACGGCCCGGCGACCTTCCTGGGCTTCCTCGTCGCCGGGTTCCCGAACCTGTTCATGATCCATGGCCCGGGCAGCCCGGGCGTGCTGGTCCAGATGATCACCGGCGGCGAGTGGCAGGTCGACTTCGTCACGAAGATCATCGAGGACATGGAGCGGTCGGGCCGGCAACGGATCGACACCGCGCCCGAGTGGGAACAGCGGTGGAACATCGAGGTCGAGGAGGCCGCGAAGCGGACGCTCTACAACTACGCGGACTCCTGGTACGTGGGCGCCAACATCCCCGGCAAGCCGCGGATCTTCATGATCTACATCGGTGGCTTCGACCGTTACATCCAGCGCTGCACCGAACAGGTGGCCAACGGTTACGAGGGTTTCGTCTTCGACGAATCCGTCCCGGCGGCGCCGCGATGAAGCCGGTCAGGTTGTCCAGGTTCTCCGCGACGTAGCAGCGCCTTGCGGTGGTGCGGGGCCTCGAAGGATCGAGGCCCCGCAGAGACTGAGGTCGCGCCCGCGGCCGGCGGTCCGGTCACCGGGCCGCCACCTCGGCACCGCTCGGCACGAGGACGTCCACTGTGGAGCCCTCGTGGGAACGCAAACCATCCCGCCCGTGCTCTTCCTGACCGCCTCAGGCGGTGGCCACCCGATGAGCCGCGCAGACCGGGCAGACCTGGACCGGTTCAGCGACCCGCTCGGCGGCGCAGCCGCTCGGCCGCGATGAAGTCGGTCAGGTTGTCCAGGCTGTCCAGTGCGTGCTGGGTGAAGTCGACCGCCACGTCGTACTCCACCTCGATGGCATCGACCAGGCGGACGATCGCCAGCGACGACACGCCCATCGCGACGAACGAGCAGCCGGCCGTGGCGACATCGGCCGGGGTGAGCCGGCCGTCGGACACCCGCGAGGTGGCATCGGCGAGCCAGGCGCGGATTCGGGTGCGGGCCGGGGTCTGATCGGTCCAGACCTGCTCGATGTGCCCGAGGCACTCCTCCCGGCTGCCGCTGCGGCCCTCGGCGACCCAGCCGGCCGGCAGGTCGTCGTCCGCAGCCCAGACCGAGTATTGCTCGTCGGCGTTCACCACGACGCGGTAGTTCACAACGTTCTCCTCAGTCTGGAAGGCGGGCGGCGGCACGTGCCGCCGCGTCCAGGGCTTGTTGGATGTCGGTGGCCGGTGTGTCCAGCGCGGCCAGGCCGACCAGGTCGTCGGCGAGGGCGTCGGGCACCTCGTCGTCGAAGCGGCGCAGCACGCGCAGCCCGACCGCGGCGACGGCGGCGATGGCGATCGCGAACACGACGAACATGAGACCAAGCCCGCGCTGCGGGCCTGTGCCGAGCACCCGGCCGACGCTGCCGGCCAGCGGGCCGCCGTCGCGCAGCAGCGGCCGGAACAGTTCGGCGCCGAAGGGCGCGACGATCCCGAACCCGATCGGCATCGTCGACCACGCGATCAGCGTGTTCAGGGAGAACACGCGCCCGTGCAGCCGCTGCGGCACTTTGACCTGGATGATCGTGGTGTACACGCCGTTGAGCAGCGTCAGGGCCAGCGCGAGGCCGAGCGCGCCGGCCGCGATCAGGACAAGGTTCTCCCGCAGGCCGGTGACGAGCGCGCACACTGCCAGGCCGAGCGTCGCGACGAGGACGCCGAGCATCCGCCGCTGCCGCGGCCCGCCCCAGGCGGCCATCACCAGACCGCCTCCGAACACGCCGAGCGCGGACATGAACGACACCTGACCGACCTGACGCAGGGTGCCGAACGACAGGACCAGCGGCGAGATCATCAGGAAGATCGCGGACAGCGGCACGTTCAGGACGGCGAACCAGAGCAGCATGCGACGGAAGTTCCGGTTGCCCCAGACGTACCGGAAGCCGCCGGCGATCTCCGCGCGGAGCGTCTCGTGGCGCCGCCACGGCATGGTGGCGGGGAACCGCACCGCCAGAATGATGACCACCGCGATGACGTAGCTCGCCACGTCGAGCGTGAGGATGCCGCGCAGTCCGATCGCGGCGAGCAGCCCGGCGCCCAGCAGCGGGGCGAGCAGCTGGGCCAGGCCGGCCCCGAGCTGACCGATGCCGGCCGCGTGGCCGAGCAGTCGCTTCGGTACCAGCTGGGGGATCGAGGAGGTGTATGCGATGCGCTGGAACGACAGCGCGACCGACAGCGCGACGGTGGCCGGATAGAGGGCGGCGACGCTCATGTGCCCGGTCCACAATAGAGCAGCCAGTACCGCCTGGACTCCGCCGGCGGCCAGATCGCCGGCGAGCACGATGCGGCGCCGGTCGTACCGGTCGACCAGCGCCCCGGCGATCGGCAACGTGATCAGGCCCGGCACGAGGCCGAGCACCGCGAACAACGCGAACCGCTCGACCGACCCGGTGGTCAGGTAGATCCAGACGGGGATCGCGAACTCGGTGAGCGCGGACCCGAACATCGAGACCAGCTGGCCGGCGGAGACGGCCGCGAACCGGCTGAGGCTCGGCTGCGGGCCGGTGGCGACCTCGCGGCCGTGCGACACCGCGTGCCGGTACCAGGTGCGACCCGGCTCGTCGGCCGGCGCCTCAGGTTCGAACATGGGCGTGTCGATGATCTCGGCGATCTCGGTGGCCCGGTACTTCAGGAAGAAGTGGCCAGCCTCTCGCAGTACCACGACGGCGCTGTGATCGGACAGGAAGTGCCACTCACGGAACCGCTCCTCATAGAACTCGGTGGCCGGATCGCGCGTGCCGACGATGGTGACGAACGAGGCGCGCAGCCGCTCGGCCCGGGTCGCGTACATCTCCGTGTAGTACCGCTCGGCATCGATGGAGTCGCGGCGCATGTTGCGCACGATCCGGCGAGCCTCCGCCGGGTCGAGGTCGCCGATGTCGGAGCCGATCGAGGTCAGCCAGTTCTGGTAGATCCGGTCGCCGCGCAGGCCCTCCATCCGCGCGAGCCTGGACAGCGTCCGGCCCAGGCGACCGCGCGGCTCGGCGAACGGGAACATCGCGCCGATGTAGACGGTGCGCACGTCGCGGCCGGCCGCTTCGAGCCGCCGGGCCAGCGCGACGGCGAGCGCCGACCCGACGCCGCAGTGGCCGTACAGGCTGATCGGCCCGGTGATCGTCGCGTTGATCTCCTCGACGCAGCGGTCGATGAGCGCGTCGAAGTCGAGCCGGTCCTCGATGACGCCGACGTCGTGACCGGGGATGGCGAGCGACCACAGCTCGTACCGCTCCGGCAGCGCGTCGGCCAGCGGCTGGTACACCACGGCGCTGCCGCCGCCGAACGGCACGCACACCAGCGAGATGTCGGCCTGCGGCCGCTTCGGCGTGAGCCGGTGGATCAGCGCCCGCGGACCGTCGGCCGGCCGGTCGATCAGGACGGCGAGTTCCCGGACGGTCGGGTTCTGGAACAGGTCGATGACGCCGACCGCCGCGCCGAGCTTGCGCAGCCGGGCCACCACCTGCATCGCCAGCAGCGAGTGGCCGCCGAGGTCGAAGAAGTCGTCGTCGGCGCCGACCGACGGCAGATCGAGCACGGCCTTCCAGACGTCGGCGACGAGTTGCTCGGTCGCGGTGGCCGGCGTGGCGCCGCCGCTCGCCGTGCGGACCGGGGCCGGCAGCGCGCGCCGGTCGAGCTTGCCGTTCGCGGACAGCGGCAGCACGTCCAGCTCGACGAACGCGGCCGGGACCATGTAGTCGGGCAGCAGACGCTTCAGCGCGGCGCGATCCGGTGCGGCGCCGACCACGTACGCGACGAGCCGCTGGTCGCCGGGCCGGTCCTCGCGCACGATGACGGCGGCGTCCCGCACGCCCGCCTGCTCGCGCAGCACCGCCTCGATCTCGCCCAGTTCGATGCGCAGGCCGCGCAGCTTGACCTGGCCGTCGATGCGGCCGAGGAACTCCAGCGTGCCGTCCGGCCGCCAGCGGGCCAGGTCGCCGGTGCGGTACAACCGGGCGCCGGGCCGGCCACCCGGGTCGGGAACGAAGCGCTCGGCGGTCAGCCCGGGGCGGCCCAGGTAACCCTCGGCCACCTGGACACCGCCGATGTGCAGTTCGCCGGGCACCCCGACGGGCTGCGGCCGGAGCCGGTCGTCGAGCACGTGCAGCGTGGTGTTGGCGACCGGGGCGCCGATCGGCACCCGGTGGGCGTCACCGAGCGCTTCGGCGGTGACGGCCCAGGCGCTGACGTCGATGGCGGCCTCGGTCGGGCCGTACAGGTTGTGCAGCTCGGCGGGGAGCGCCGCCAGGCAGCGGCGGGCAAGGTCGGCCGGCAGCTCCTCACCGGAGCAGACGATGGTGCGCAGCGTCGCGCCGCCGGGCGTGGTCTCCTCCGCCAGGAAGGCGGCGAGCATCGACGGCACGAAGTGGACGGTGGTGACGCCTTCGCGGTCGATCAGGGCCCGCAGGTACGACGCGTCCTTGTGCCCGCCCGGGCTGGCCAGCACCAGGCGCGCGCCGATGATCAGCGGCCAGAAGAACTCCCAGACCGACACGTCGAAACCGGCCGGGGTCTTCTGCAGGACCACGTCGCCGGGG
Organism: Dactylosporangium sp. NPDC051485; assembly: GCF_040682015.1. Taxonomy (NCBI): domain Bacteria; kingdom Bacillati; phylum Actinomycetota; class Actinomycetes; order Micromonosporales; family Micromonosporaceae; genus Dactylosporangium; species Dactylosporangium sp. NPDC051485. The sequence goes on along the minus strand of NZ_JBFAZW010000013.1, from coordinate 112,948 downwards.
GTGAGCCGGAATCGTTCCTGCATCCAGGCAAGCCGGTTGACAACGCCGCGATGGCCGTTGGGCACACCCTTGGGCCGTCCGGTCGAACCGGAGGTGTAGATGACGTAGGCGGTGTCGGCGGCGGTCGCGGTGATGGGCCGCGGATCAACCGCGCCGGGTAGCTCGCCCGCCGGCAGGGCGTCGAGCCGGATCACCGAGCAGGTGGCGAACGCGCCGTCGAGCTCGGCCGGCGGGTCGAGGACCAGCACGGCACGCAGGCCGGCGTCGGCCGTCATGAACGCCAGCCGCTCGACCGGGTAGTCCGGGTCGAGCGGCACGTACGCGGCTCCGGTGCGCAGCACGCCGAGCAGCGCGCCGGGCAGCTGGAGCGAGCGGGGCGCGCACACGCCGATCCGCGTCCCCGGTCCCGCGGCCACTGACCGCAGCGCGGCGGCCACCTGGTCGGCGTACCGGTCCAGCTCGGCGTAGCTCCACGTGGTGCCCTCGAATGTCACGGCTGGCGCGCCCGGCGTGGCGGCGACCTGCGCGGCGAACAGGCCGGGCAGGGTGGCATCGGCGTCGAACGGGGCGGCGGTGGCGTTCCAGGCGGCCTGAGCCGCGCGTTCGCCGTCGTCGCGCAGGTCGAGCGCGGCCACCGGCGACAGCGGGTCGGCGACGGCGCCACGCAGGAGCGCGGTCAGGTGGCCGACCAGCCGCTGTACGGTTGCCGCGTCGAACAGCGCGGTGTTGTAGATGAACTGGCCCCACAGCCCACCGTCGGCGGTGTCGCTGACGTAGAGCTCGAGGTCGTACCGGGTCGCCCACGACGTGATCTCGTACCCGTCGAGACCGTCACCGCGGCTCGCGGGTCCGTCGGTCCGGCCGTAGTTCTGCACCGCGAGCAGCGCCTGGAACAACGGTGACCGGGACACGTCGCGGGGCAGGTTGAGGTCGGCGACGATGCGCTCGAAGGGCGTGTCGGCGTGGGCGTACCCGGTGAGCGCGGTCTCCCGTACCCGCAGCAGCAGGTCGGTGAACGTCGGGTCGCCGCTCAGGTCGAGGCGCATGACCAGCGTGTTGACGAAGCAGCCGATGACGTTCTCGAGTTCCGGGACGCCACGACCGGCGACCGGGGAGCCGATCGTGAGGTTCGTCTGGTGCGCGTGCCGGCCGAGCAGATGGCCGTACGCGGCCAGCATCGTCATGTACAGCGAGGCGCCGTGATTGTCGGCCAGCGCCCGCACGCCGGCCGCGAGGTCGGCGTCGATTTCGAATTCGACGCTGCCGCCGTCGTAGGTCATCTCGGCCGGGCGCGGCCGGTCGGTCGGCAACGCCAGCGGCTCGACGCCGTCCAGGTGCGCCGCCCAGTGGGCGACGTCGGTCGCCGGCCGGTCGCGCTGCCAGGCCGCGTAGTCGCCGTACTGGATGGGCAGCGGGGGCAGGTCGCTGCCGTCGTACGCGCTCATCAGCTCGGTCAGCAGCAGTGGCACCGACCAGCCGTCGATAGCGATGTGGTGCACGGTCATCGCCAGGATCGCGTCGTGCGGGGCGAGCCGGATCAGCGCGGCGCGCAGCGGCTGTTCGGCCGCGAGGTCGAAACCGCGGGCGTGCACCGCCTCGACCGCGGTTCGGGCGGCGTCGTCGTCGGCGGCATCGACGACCTCCAGGTCGACGGCCGGTTCCTCGTCGATGACCAGCGTCGGTATCCCGTCGTCGCGGGCCGGGAACCGGGTTCTCAGCGCCTCGTGGCGGGCCACGACGCGGCGGAGCGCCTCGGCCAGCCGGTCGGCGTCGATCGCGCGCCGGATGCGCCTGGCCACCGGCACGAGGTAGGCGCGGTTGCCGGGGGCGTACTGCTCCATGAACCAGAGCCGTTCCTGCGCGTACGACAGCGGCGGTGCCGTGCCGGCCGGGCGGGCGGGAATGGTCCGGGCCGCGGTGCGCTGGCGCAGTCGTTGGGCCAGCAGCGCCTGGCGGGCGTCGTCGACGGTCATCGGGTCTCCGCTTCCAGCAGGCTGGCCACTTCGTCGTCGCTGAGTTCGGCCAGGTCGTCGAGCAGCCGCTGCTCGACCGCGGCGGCCAGGTCGGCCAGCCGGCGATGCGTGAAGAGCAGGCGGATGGGCAGGTCGAGGTCGATCATGGCGCGCAGCCGGGCGGCCACGCGAACGGCGAGCAGGGAGTGACCGCCGAGTGCGAAGAAGTCGTCGTCCACGCCGACGCGCTCGAGGCCGAGGACCTCGGCCCAGACGTCGGCGATGAGCTGCTCGGCATCGGTGCTCGGCGGCGCGGACGGTCCGGGCCGGTCGGCCACGGGCGCCGGCAGGGCACGTCGGTCGATCTTGCCCGTGGACGTGCGGGGGAGCGAGTCGAGCGCGACCCACCGGTCCGGCACCATGTGGCCGGGGAGCTGGGCCGCGAGCCGGGCGCGCAGCGCCTCTTCCGGTGCGGAGCCGGCCACGTACGCGACCAGGGCTCCGTCGTGTGCGACCACCGCCGCCCCGGTCACACCCGGGCACGCGAGCAGGTGGCTCTCCACCTCGGCCGGCTCGATCCGGAACCCGCGCACCTTCAGCTGATCGTCCAACCGGCCGGCGAAGTCGAGGCGGCCGTCCGCCCGCATCCGCACGCGGTCGCCGGTCCGGTAGAAGCGCGCGCCGCGCCACGTGACGAACCGGTCCCGGGTGAGGTCGTCCCGGCCGAGGTAGCCGCGGGCGAGGCCGGCGCCGCCGAGCAGCAGCTCACCGAATGCGCCGGGTGGCACCGGGCGCAGGCCGGCGTCGACCACCGCGGCGCGCACGCCGGGCAGCGGCACGCCGATCGCCGGCGGGCCGGCCGTGTCGTCGGGGCCGAGGTCGGTCGCGGTCGCGATGATCGTGGCTTCGGTGGGGCCGTACGTGTTCACCAGCCGTACGGTGTCGCCGAACCGGGCTCGCCAGCGGCCCACGGCCGCCGCGTGCACCGCCTCGCCGCCGAGGATGACCAGCCGCAGCCGGGGCGGCCAGGCGATCGCGTCGATCTGGGCGACCAGGTCGTGCCAGTACGCGGTGGGCAGGTCGAGGACGGTGATGTCGGCTCCGGCCGGACCGGCGAGCACGTCGGGCAGGCTGAGCGGGCCGTCCGGGAGCAGCCGCAGCGTGGCTCCGGCGCCGAGGGCGGGCCAGATCTCCTCCGCGTGCGTGTCGAACGCGAGCGGCGCGAACTGCACGACCGTGTCGCTCGGGCCGAGCTGGTAGTCGCGGCGCATCCAGTCGACCCGGGCGGCGAGCGCTTCGTGATCGACGACGACGGCCTTCGGGGCGCCGGTGGATCCGGATGTGTACAGCACGTACGCGGCGCCGTCCGATGTCGCGTGGTCGATCGCGGCGCCCTCCGGCGTCGCGTTCGGCGGCGCGAGCACCCGCAGGCCGGCAGGCCATGGCGCGTCCCCGATGGCCAGCACGGTCGCGCTGCCGGCGATGAGCCTCGCGATCCGCTCGGCCGGCTGTTCGGGATCGATCGGCAGGTACGCGCCACCGGCGCGCCAGATCGCCAGCAGCGCGACGATGGTGTCGATGTCCCGGCGCGCGGCGACGGCGACGACCGGCAAGCCGCTCGCCCGGACTCCGGACGCTTGCAGCGCGGCGGCCAGGATGTCGGCTCGGCGGTTGAGTTCGGCGTACGTCAGCGACTCGGCGCCGCAGCGGACCGCGACCGTGTCCGGCACCGCGAGGCGGGGCAGCCAGGCCGCCAGTGGCTGCATCGATGCGCCGGTCGCCGGGGCGGCCAGCGAGTCGACCAGCGCCTTGTCGTCGGCGCTCAGCAGCGGCAGCGCGCCCACCACGGTGGTCGGATCGGTGGCGATCGCGGCGCACAACACCTCGAACCGGCGCGCCCAGCGCTCGACCGTCGTCGCGTCGAGCAGGTCGGCGTCGTAGCCGAAGACGAGCGTCAGGCCGTCGGCGGCCCGCCATGCCTCCAGCATCAGGTCGAACTTGGCCTGGCGGTAGCCGGAGTCGAAGAACGACGCGTGCAGGTCGGCGAACCGGTCGACCGGGGCGCCGTCGTCCTGGGTGTGCAGGATGCACATGGTCTGGAACACCGGCGGCGTCGACGCGTCCCGGCCCGCCTCCGCGACGAAGTGCTCGAACGGCGCCTCGGCATGGGTCAGCGCGTCCAGCACGCACTCGCGGGCCCGGCCGAGCAGGTCGGTGAACGGCTCAGCCGTGTCGACCTGGTTGCGCAACACGACGGTCCGGGCGAAGTAGCCGACGGCCCGCTCGATCTCGACCCGGTCCCGGGCCGCCAGGGTCGAGCCGACCAGGACATCGGATTGGCCGGTGTGCCGGGCGAGCAGCACCTGGTAGGCCGCGAGCAGCACGGCGAAGAGGCTGGTCCGGGCGCGGCCGGCCAGGTCCTCGAGGCGGGCGGTGACGTCGGCCGGCAGGTGGGTGCCGAGGAACGCGCCGCGGTGCGTGGGCTCGGCCGGACGGGGCCGATCGGTCGGCAGGTCGAGCACGGTCGGATCGGCCAGCCGTTCCCGCCAGTACGCGAGATCGGCCTCCGGGTCGCCGGTCGCCGCCGGGACGGGTGGCAGCGGCGCCAGCGGCCGGCCGGCGTAGAGCGCGGCAAGGTCCTCACGCAGGACGTTGAGCGACCAGCCGTCGCCGGCGATGTGGTGCACGACCAGGCAGAAGACGTGATCGTCCGGGCCGATCCGGATCAGCGAGGCCCGCACCGGCGCGCCGGCGCGAAGGTCGAACGGCGCGTTCGTCCGCTGCGCGACGGCGGCTCGGGCCGCCGCTTCGGACTCCACGGCGAGCTCCTCGATCGGCACGGTGGCGGGGCCGACCTCGACGGTCGGGTCGCCCCCGGCCTCCGGGTAGGCGCAACGCAGCGCGACGTGCCGGGCGGCCAGCGCGTTCAGGGCTCGGCCCAGCGCGCCGCGATCCAGCGGGCCGAGCAGGCGGAGCACCAGGAACATGTTGTACGAGGCGTCGTGCGGGTCCAGCCGCTGCAGGAACCAGAGGCGGCGCTGGGCGTCGGACAGCGGCGGTGTGCCGTCCAGCGACGCGTCGCCGTCGACGTGGCCGGCGTCCGGGATCCGCGCAGCCAGCGCCTCGACCGTCGGGTGGTCGAACAGATCGCGGACCGTCAGGCCGGGCAGCCGCGCCGCGACCTTGACGGCCAGCAGCGAGTGGCCCCCCAGCGCGAAGAAGTCGTCGTGCACACCCACCTCGGCGGCGCCGAACACTTCGGCGAACACGGCGGCGACGCGCGTCTCAGCCGCGGTGCGCGGCGGGACGTACACGGCGGCGGCGTGCGGTCGCGGGTCGGGCAGGGCGGCCCGGTCCACCTTGCCGTTCGGGGTGAGCGGCAGCGCGTCGAGCACCGTGACCGTGGCCGGCACGGCGTAGGCCGGAAGCTTGGCGCGGACCGCGTCGCGGATCGCGGCTGGGTCAATGCCGTCGACGCCGATGGCGGCGCCGGGGCGGGCGGTGACGTACGCGGCGAGGGCATCGTCGCGGACCGCGGCCACCGCGGCGGCGACGCCCGGGCAACCGGCGAGCACGGTCTCGACCTCGCCGAGCTCGATGCGGTGGCCGCGCACCTTGACCTGGGTGTCGAGCCGGCCGAGGAATTCCAGCGTGCCGTCCGCCCGCCGGCGGGTGCGGTCGCCGGTGCGGTACATCCGTGCTCCCGCCGGACCCCACGGGTCGGGCACGAAGCGGTCGGCGGTCAGCCCCGGCCGGCGTAGGTAGCCCAGCGCGACGCCGGCACCGGCGATGACGAGCTCGCCGGGCACGCCGGCGGGGACGGGTCGCATCCGACTGTCAACGACGTACACCTGTGTGCCCGGGATCGGGCCGCCGATCGCGATGGCCGCCGGACGCTCGGGCACCGGCCAGTACGTCGACCAGATCGTCGTCTCGGTCGGGCCGTACACGTTGGTCAGCCGGCCGACCTTGCCGCGCAGCTCCGCCGCGAGCGCCGCCGGCAGCGCCTCGCCGCCGACCAGCGCGGCGGGCACGTCATGGTCGAAGCCGGCGGCCAGCAGCATCCGCCAGCCGGACGGGGTGGCCTGCACATCGGTCACGCCGTTCGCGGCGATGAGCGCCCGCAACGCCGCGCCGTCGCTGGTCTGCGCGTCATCGGCGACGACGACCCGGCCGCCACGGCTGAGCGGCAGGTACAGCTCGAGTCCGGAGATGTCAAACGACAGCGAGGTGAGCGCGAGCCACGCGCGGCCCGCTTGCGGACCGGTGATGTCGGCCATCGCGGCGATGAACGCGGCGAGTGCGCCGTGCGGCACGACCACGCCCTTGGGCCGTCCGGTGGACCCCGAGGTGTACAGCACATAGGCCGGGTCGTCGGGGCCGATCGCCGCAACCGGCGCCACCTCGTGCACGGGGTCCTCGTCGGCGGCGTCGATCAGCAGCGACGCCGCGCCGAACCGCTCGGCGAACGAGGACTCGGTGAGCACCGTGCGCACGCCCGCGTCGGCGATGACGAACGCGAGCCGGTCGGCCGGGTACGCCGGGTCGAGTGGCAGGTACGCGGCGCCGGCCCGCCAGACCGCCAGCAGCGCGACCACCATCGCCGGGGACCGGGACAGCCCGACGCCGATCAGCGGTCCGCGTCCGCGCAGGCGGGCGGCCAGCCGGTCGACCTCGGCGTCGAGGTCGCGGTAGGTGAGCGCGACGCCGTCGCCGGTGACCGCGACCGTGTCCGGGGTGGACCGGGCCTGTGCCCGGAACATCTCGGCGACGAGCGGCGTGAGCTGCCCAGCGCCGGTGTCGTTCCATCCGGTCAGGGCCTCGCGCCGTTCGTCGTCGTCGAGCCAGCGCAGGTCACCGATCGCGGTGTCGGACCGCTCGGCCGCGTCGTCGAGCAGGACGAGCAGGCGGCGGATCCAGCGCTGCGCGGTGCCGGGGTCGAACAGGTCGCGATCGACGGTGAGCACGCCGACCGCGGCCGCGGGGCCCTGGATGACGTCGAGGGACACGTCGGTGCGGGCGGAGTCGAACGGATGGTCCAGCAACTCGACGTCGAGGTCGCCGAGGTGCGGCCGGTCCTGCTCCTGGCGCAGGTACATGATCATGGCCTGGAACAGCGGGGTGCGGCTGCGGTCGCGGGGTGCGCCGAGCGCCGATACCACGCGTTCGAACGGGGCGGCGTGGCCCAGCGAGCCGAGCACACCGCGGCGCACGGCCCGCAGCAGCGCGCGGAACGTCGGATCGCCCGACAGATCCGTCCGCAGCACCAGCGTCTCCGAGAAGCAGCCGACGCGGTTGTCGAGATCCGGGTCGTCGCGGCCGAGCACCGGCGTGCCGAGGCAGATGTCGTCCTGGCCGCTCATCCGGCCGAGCAACAGCGAAAACGCGGCGACCAGCGCGGTGTACACGGTGGTGCGCTCGGCCCGGGCCACGGTCTCCAGGCGGCGCAGCAGGTCGACGGGGATGTCGAAGACGACGGAGCTGCCATGGCCGCGGCGCACCGGAGGCCGGGGCCGGTCGGTGGCCAGGTCCAGCACCGGGGCGCCGGCCAGCCGTTCGGTCCAGTATCCGAGGTCCGGCGCGTCGTCAACCGCAGCCGGCGGCAGCTCCGGCAGCTCGGGCAGCGCGGCCGGGGCGCCGGTGGCGTACGCGTGGTACAGCGCGTCGAGATCGCGGCGCAGCACCTGCAGCGACCAGCCGTCGGCCGCGATGTGGTGGGCAACGAGCGCGAGCACGTGCTCATCCGGTCCGACGTCGATCAGCAGGCAGCGAAGCATCGGGCCGGCGGTGAGGTCGAACGGCCGCGTGACGAACGCGGCGACCATGTCGCGGGCGTCCTCGAGGCCGGTCGCGACGGCGGTCTCCAGCCGGACGCCGTCAGCGGCCGGCGCCAGCACGGGCGCGCCGTCGACCAGTGCGACCCGGGTCCGCAGCGTCTCGTGCCGGCCGGTCAACGCATCCAGCGCGCGTTGCATCGCCGCCCGGTCCAGGCGTCCGCGCACGTGCATGACGAGCGGCAGGTGGTACGAGGCGTCGGCCGGATCCAGCTGGTGCAGGAACCACAGTCGTTCCTGGGCAGCTCGCAGTGCGCTCATCGCGGGCTCCCCGTGTGGCGGATGTTCAACGTTTGAACCAGCGTTTCGTTGTGTGCGCGGTGCGGCGCGGCCAGGAATTGGGCCGCTCCGGGATGCCTGGATCACGTCAGGCTCCTTCGCAGGGAGCGTTTGTCGACCTTGCCGCCGCGGTTGCTCGGCAGCTTGTCCATGACGTGGACGCGGGAGGGGATCTCGTGTGGCGCGAGCCGGTCGGCGAGGAACGCCCGCAGCGCCTGCGGGGTCAGCGCCCCGTCGCCGCTGACCACGATCACGGCGGCCAGCTCGACGCCGAGGACCTCGTGCGGCAGCCCGACGACGGCGGCGTCGGCTATCGCCGGATGCTCGTGGATGGCCGCCTCGATCTGCAGCGTCGACACCCGGTGGGCGCCGGTCTTGACCACGTCGCTGTCCCGCTCGACGAGGTACAGGTAACCGTCGGCGTCGACGTAGCCGACGTCGCCCATCCGGACCCAGCCGTCCTGGAACGCGGCGGCGCTGGTCGCCACGTCGCCGAAGTACGTGCGAGTCGGGGCGGGCGAGCGCATCCAGATGGCGCCGGTCTCGCCGGGCCCGCAGGGTCGCCCGTTGTCGTCGAGGACGCGGACGCCACCGCCGGCGATCGGCCGGCCGACGCTGTGCGGGCGCTCCGGGTCGTACGTCATGGCGGTCTGGGCCGGGGCGGCCTCGGTCGAGGTGTAGTAGTTGACGATCGTCGCGTTCGGGAACGCGGCCACGAGGCGGGCGGCGACCGGCGCCGGCAGCGGCGCGGCGGCCGACCCGAGCAGCCGCACGCTGCTCAGGTCATGGCCCTCGGCCACGGTGAGCAGCTCCATGGCCATGGCCGGGACCACGAACACCGTGCCGGCGGACCAGCGTGCGATGGCGCGCGCGAAGCGCAACGGTGTGAACTTCGGCAACGTCACCACGGCGGGGTGGGCGACCAGCGCGTTCATCAGCATGATCTGGGCCGCGTTCGTGCCGATCGCGAACGCGTGCAACAGGTGGCGCGAGTGCCGGAACGGCCGGTGCCGGGCGTCCGAGGCATACGTGACGTTGGCGTGGCTGGCGGCGACACCCTTGGGCCGTGCCGTCGTGCCGGAGGTGTACAGGATCTGGGCCAGGCCGTGCGGTGTGGACCGGTCCTCGCCGCAGCGCGAGCCGGCGCCGTCGTCGACGGCGTGGGTCCATCCGCCCTGCCAGCCGGGCGCGTCGCCCGCGTGCACAAGCCCGGCGGCACCGCAATCGGCGAGCACATGCGCCAGCTCGGCGGGTGCCGCGTCGTCGGAGATCGGCACGGCGACCGCGCCCAGGCGTTGCACCGCCACGTACGCGACCGCGTAGTCGAGCCACTCGGCGGCACCGAACCGCAGGCCAACGCGATCGCCCGGCGCGACACCGCGCTCCCGCAGCCGCTCGGCGAGGTCGGCCGCACGTCGCTGCCAGGAGCCGAACGTCAACGAGCCGATGCCGTCAACGACCAGCGCCTCGCGGTCCGGCTCCGATGTGGACCGGTCGGCGAGGAGGCGTGGAACCGTTGTCGGAGCTGCGTGCACAACCACGGCAACAGGGTTGCATGATCAGCGATGTCCTGCAATATTCCACCCAAGCGACCTTAGAAAGTGAACAGGAACGAGAATGAACACGACTCGGCGTGGACCGCTGACATGGGCGCAACGCGAGTGGTTCATGGACGTCGGCATCGACGCGGACTCGCCGTGGTCGAACGCCGCGAACTTCACCGGCGGGGTCCACGGCGCCGGCGCATCGGCGGATGTCGTGCTGGCCGCGATCGGTGACCTGCTCGAACGGCACGAGGGGCTGCGGACGCTGCTGCCCACGACCGCCCCCGGCCGTCGCGAGCAGCACGTGCTGCCGACGGCCGAGCGGCTCGGCGACGTGGTGCAGGTCGTGCCGGCCGGCCCGGAAACGGACCAGGCGATCGCGGCGGCCACGGCCACGGCGTTCCGGCTCGGGGAGCAACCGCCGGTGCGCTTCGTGCTGGAGACCGCCGCCGGCGAAGTACACCGCATCGGCATCGTCGTCGACCACTGCGCGGTCGACGGGTGGGGCATGCGGGTGCTGCGCAACGACCTCCTGCAAGCCCTGCGGGCTCGCACGAGCGGACATCCGGCGTTCGACGGCCAGCCCGCGCCGGAGCAGCCCCTGGATACGGCCGAGTGGGAGACGTCCGAACCGGGCCGGGCCTATGCCGAACGTGCCGATGCGTACTGGCGGCGCCAGTTGGGCGCGCTGCGGGACGGGCTGTCCGGCTGGCGCCCGACCAGCGGGACGGCGCCGGCGGACCCGGTGCTGCAGTCCCGGTGGCTCGCCTCGGCGCACGCCGCCCGGGCCGCACAGGCCGTCGCCGCCCGCGCCGGCATACCGGTATCGGCGGTGTACCTGGCCGCGTTCGGCTCGGCGATCAGCCTGGTCGAGGGCTCGCCGTGCGCCGGCATCCGGTCACTCGCCGCGAACCGGCTGTCGGCGGGCACGCAGGCGTCGGTACGCAAGGCGGTCATGCCGGTGCCCGTCCTCGTGCCGGGGACCGGCGACCTGGCCGCGCGGCTGGCAGCCACGGCCAGCAACCAGCTGCACGGCCACCGCTTCGCCAACATCGACCCGGCGCGGGCCGCGGCGATCAGCGCCGAAGTCCTCGGCGAACTGGCTGAGACGGGCGCGGCCGTGGCTCGATTCAACTACATCGACGCGTCCATCGTGGGCAGCGCGGCGAACAGCCGGTCGCTCGGCGCCGAGGCCATCCCGTTCACCGATCCAGCCGTGCAGGACCGGATCACCGAGCAGCCCGACCGGCCCGGCGGGTCGCGGTACATTCTGTCGGTCCAGCACCGGCCGACCGCGGCGCTGATGACGATCGCCTGTCACGCCGACACGGCGTGGGCGCCGGCGGCCGGCGACATGCTCCGCCACGTCGAGGACGTGCTGGTACGCGCGTCCGAGTAGACCCTGTCCTTGCGGCTCGAGCGCCACGGCGCCCCCACGGCGAAGTATCGATGGGGGATACTGCGTGCGCCGGAGACCGTTCGACGTCGTGGAGTGCGCCATCAAAACCCGAGAGCAGTGGATCATCGTGGCCGCCGTCGTGGTGGCCCTCGCCCTGATCGGCGGGGGCTACTGGTACTTCTCGTACCGGCCCGCCGCGCAGCGCAACGACGCTGCGTACGCCGCCCTCGACAGGATCACGCTGCCGGCCGGGTGGCGGGTGACCGACACGCTGAAGGACGAGTATTCCTCCGGAGATCCGCACTGGACGCGCTTCTACATCGCGCCGGACCTGCAGGGGCCGGCGGCGCTCAGTGCCCTCTCCGAACGGTTCCAGCTGGTCGGCGCGCTGCCCGGGAAGAATCGCTGCAACGGGAGTCCGAACTGCGTCAGCCTGGTCTACCCGCCCAAGTACCGGATGACCATCGACGCCGACGACCGGAACCTCGCCCACGAGAGCACCTGCCCCGAGGTGTCCTCATGCACCCAGCTGATGCTCAGCCTGGAGGAGTGGCAGCCGGGCGACCCCGACTGAGGCGGACTACCGTCGGCTGGACCCGGCCGCTTTTCACAGCACCGTCACAAGACCATCACCACATCAGGCCGCCACTGTGGTTCCCTGCACCTATGACCCTGTCGAGCACCACGCCCGAAGCCGCGGACGAGATCGCGTACCTCGACCAGGCCGCCGCCAGCGACGCCGGCCGCCAGTACAAGCGCAACCTCCTCGCGGCACTGGACCTGCGGCCGGGCAACGCGGTGCTCGACGTCGGATGCGGACCGGGAACCGACCTCCCGTCGCTGGCCAGCGCCGTCGGCGACGCCGGCACCGTCATCGGCGTCGACCGCGACCCCGTGATGGTCGAGCGAGCCCAGCAACGTACCGCGGCACATTCCCGCGTGGAGGTCCGGGCGGGCGACGCGCACGCATTGCCCCTCGGAGACGCCAGCATCGACCGAGCCCGCGCCGACCGTGTGTTCCAGCACCTGGCCGACCCGGCGCAGGCACTGGCCGAGCTGCGGCGGGTCGTCCGCCCCGGCGGCCTGGTCGCGCTGGCTGATCCGGACTGGGACACCCTCGTCATCGACGACACGGACACCGCAACCAGCCGGGCCTACACCCGCTACATCACCAGCAGCGTCGTGCGGAACGCGGCCATCGGCCGGCAGCTTGCCCGGCTCCTCGACGACGCCGGGTTCGAGATCGCCTCCGTCGACGCCAGCGTCGTCCTGTTCCGCGACTACCACAGCGCGGAAGCCATCCTGCGGATGCCGTCGGTCGCCCAGCGCGCCTGGCAGGCCGGCGCCCTCGACGAACAAGCCGCACGAGCCTGGCTTCTCCGGCTGACCGACGGCCCCTTCCTGGCCGCGGTCACGTTCTTCACCGCCATCGGCCGCGCTCCTGCCACGGACGGCTAACGCGCCGCGCGCCCGGCCGCACGCTGGGCGTTCTTGCGTCGAAAGACCCATTGGAGTGGCGTCCGCGCCCGCCGGGCAAGATCGCTTGCGGCGGGCTTCCGGCCGCCGCGAGGTAGTATGTTGCCGCGTCGGGGGTGCCATGGCGAAGACGGTGCTGCGGGGCCGTTCCGCGGCGATAGCCACCGCGCTCGCGGCGCTGCGGCGCGCGCGGGCCTCGGGCAGCGGCTCCACGCTGGTGTTCGAGGGCGAGCCGGGGATCGGCAAGTCGGCCGTCCTCGCCGCCGTCGTCGACCACGCCGTGGCGATGGGCTTCGCGTGCGCGGTGAGCAAGGCCGACCAGATCACCGGCATCTCCCCGGCCGCGCCGCTGCTGCTGGCGTTGCGGTCCGGCCCGCGCCCGATCGCCACGGCCGAGGGGATCGCCGCGCTGGCCCGGCAGGCGACCGCCGAGCCGATCCTGCTGCTGGAGGACGTGACCGCGCTGTTGCAGCGACGGGCGGACGAGGGGGCGCTGCTGATCGCCGTCGACGATGTGCAATGGGCCGATCCGGTGAGCCGGCTGGTGCTGCGGTCGCTGCCGGCCCGCCTGGCGCGCTCGCCCGTCGTCTGGATGTTCGCGAGCCGGCACGTCGAGCACGGCCTGGTCGAGGACCTGATGCGGCCCGGTTGGCCGGACCCGCCGGTCGAGGTGATCGAGCTCGGCCCGCTGGACTCCGCCGACATCGTCGCCATGGCCCAGGACCGGCTCAACCGTGAACCGTCACCCGAGCTCGTCGGCCTGCTCGAGCGCGTCGGCGGCAACCCGTTCTTCGCGACCCAGATCCTCGACGGTGTGGTTGCCTCCCCGTCCGGCGACGACGACCGTATCGACCTGCCGACCGGGTTCGTCCTCGGCGTACGCCGGCGCCTCGCCGAGCTCGGCGAGCTCCCGACGCGCGTGCTGCGCGCCACCGCCGTCTTCGGCCGGCCGCTGGCGGTCGAGGACATGACCGCGCTGCTGGCCGACCAGCCGGCCGCGGCGGTCGCGGCGGCGCTGGACGTTCAACAAGCTCGGCGTGCGCTCACGCGTCCAGCTGAGCAACATCGTGCGCGCCGAGGACACCCACTGATCATCGCCTGAGGCGCCCAAGCGTCCTACTTTGCTTACCGGAGCCCTCTTGACGGGTGGCCGTGAGAGCGCGAACACTCGGCATCGCGCGATTCGGCGGCCGCGTTCTCCATTACTTGTGCCTCGGCCCACGCGACTGTGTTTCGGCCGGTGTGGCTGGCGATGAAGTGGGCGATCCGGGTTGGTCGGCGCGGCCAGGGCCAGATCGGCCGCCGCGCCGTACGAGCATTTTGGCCGGTTAGTCATAGACGGTCCCGGCCGTCGCCACGCCGGAGAAGGCGATCGTTCGGGCTCCTATCCGGACGTGGCTGTCGTCGGCGAAGCCGACCTGGACGCCTGTTACGCAGGCCACGTCGACCCGGCTCTCGCGCACGAGGTGGCCGGTGGTGCGCAGCCGGTAACAGGTTTCGTAGCCCGAGCCATACACTGACCGGGCGTACAGCGCGTGCCGGCCGTCGGCCGCGACCGCCACACGATACGACGGGGAGTCTTCGTCGAAGCCTGTCTCGAAGACGTTGGCGGCGGCAGCCGCTACAAGGGCGAGCAGCGCGAGCACCCCAGCGGACACGGCCAGCACCCGCGCCGCAGTGCGCCCGTCCAACACCCGCCAGGTCGCCGCGGCGAGCAGCACCAGCCCGGCGGCGAAGAGCAGCACCGCCCGGGACGGCCGCTCCACCGGCGCGAGCGCGACCACGTGCCACGGCCCGGCGTGCGCCTGGAGCTGCACGGCAAGGTCGAGCGCCAGCATGCCGACGCCGGCCGCGAGCGCCACGGCGGCCGGGATGCTCCGATCAGCCTTCACGATGTATATGGTCGGTCGACCCGCAGCCACCGTCGACCCCGACCGGCGAATCTTCACAACCGAGGCGTTGTCGAGTATCGGCAAGACGGGGCGTTTCAGGCGCGATCGCGCGACATGTGCGTGGGCTTGCCGGCCGCCGTAGCGCCTGTCACGCCGGATCGTAGAGGAGGCCGGGCCGGACGCACGCGCCATCGGCATCGAGGTCTTTTTCGGATCTTGGCCGGCTGCCCGCGACCGCTGCTGCGGGCGGGCGGTTACGAAGACCTCGGCGTGGCGCTGCTCGAGCGGGACGGACGGGACGAGGCTGCGGTCCTGCTCGACCGCGCGTGGGAGATCTACCACGACATCGGCGCGACCGGGCCGCTGCTGGCGTTGCAGGACACCATGCGCAAGGCCGGGTTCCATCGTGCCCGCTGGGCGCCAGCGGCCGCGCGGCCCGCGAACGGCTGGGGGTCGCTGACCCCGGCCGAGGTCCGGGTGGCGCGGCTGATCTCGGCCCGCGAGCACTGAGCTCGGCGTCTCCGTCAACACCGTCGCCACCCACCTCCGGTCGGCGTTCAGCAAACTCGGCGTGCGCTCACGCGTCCAGCTGAGCAACATCGTGCGCGCCGAGGACACCCACTGATCATCGCCTGAGGCGCCCACCGACCGGCACCCTGCTCGGATCGGCCACCATCCCGGCGACCGGCGGCTGGCAGACGTACACCGACGTCACCGTCAACCTGTCCAACCCACCCAACGGCAGCGGCAAGCTGTACTTCGTCGCCCGCAACCGGCCGGCACCTCCGGCTACCTGTTCAACGTCAACTGGTGGCGCCCCGACGTCTGCCGGGTCGGTGAGCAATCGACACATGCTGTGCTCTACTGCCGGTATGAAGCGGCGGGCGGGTCTGATTCTATGCGTGGCAATTCTCCTCGCCGGAACTGCTGGCGTGGGCGGCTGGCGCTGGTGGCACAATCGGCCGCCGTATGGCCCCGATGCGCTGAACGCCCAAGCGACGCTTCGACTCGTTGACCAGGCAACGGCAAACGCCGCACTCAAACCGGTCAACGCGGTAGTGGCGTATGTCGGCGACCAGATCTTCCTCGGCCGGGTCACCTGGACCCGGCCGCCAAACCCGCAGAAGAGCAGTTCCTTTCGCATCGTTCTGCTGGACAAGCGTAGTCATCTCATGCCTGGCTACATCGCGGTGACCTCGGCCCGGCCCGACGAGGTCGCCGCAGGCGCGGACAGATCGCTCGACATCGCCCAGAAGCGCTACCCGTGGCTGCGAGGCATCGGCCTGCGAAAGATCAACGGGTCGTTCTGGGACTCGGGCTGCGCCATCTCCGTGCGGTCGGCAGACGCATCACCGGTGACGTTCCAGACTGTGCTCCGCGCCGGGCGCCCGGGAACACCGCCCGAGCAAATGGCGCCTACGGCGCCCGCGGCGGTGGAAGACCTGTTGATTGCCCTGATCAGCGTCGGTCCCGACGGCCAGGTCTATTGGGCGCAACGGCTTCTGCACTGACGAACACCGGTCAGCGTCGGACGTTCGGCCTGGTGACCGTATTTGCCGCTGACTTGGAGCGCAGGCCGTCGGCCGCGCTCGTTACTGGTCGTACTGTCGGCTGGGGCCGTTGGGTTCGGTGCCGTGCTGCGGCTCTTTCCCGCCCTGCCGGTTGGTCAAGTCGCGCTTTCTACCGATTGATAGCCGCCGTTGGTGCGCGGCGGCTGGCCAGTGCTCGTCACAGATGGTGACTGGCTCGGCGAGGCAGAGGCACCCTGTCCTGCCGATGAACGTGTATTCACTGCAATGCTCCGCCGGTGGCGCGTTGGGATGGTGCTCGACCTTTCGCAGGCTTCGGCGGATTTGGCAGCCGGCCGGATGTGGCAGATGTAAGAACCGGCTGCAATATGTTGCCGGTGAGCGCGGATGGCGGCCGGTTGTTCGACGCGTTGCCGCACCGGCGGGCCGGCGTGACGGCGGCGGTGGTGTTGGTGCGCGACGGCCCGCACGGGCGTGCCCGGACGCTGCGGCGCCGCCGTTCCGGTCCGGCGGCGCGGGATCGGTGTGGTCGGCGATGACCCGGTCGGCGTGGTGTTCAGCCTGTTCAGGCGGGACCGGCGCGGGGGCCGGGTCGGGCTGCCGATCGTCGGCCGCGGTCACCGGCGGGACGCCACCATGGATGCGGCGTAGCTTCTGGGCGTGCCGTTGCGCAAGGCCCCACGCTCGATGCCGCTCATGTTCCCGACGGAACTGCTCCGTTGCCGGACAATACCGCCGGGACCTGGTGCGGTCACGCATGGCAGCCAATTCCGTGCGACTGAAGAATGACAGCTGCCCCATGTCATTGATTATCCCCGACCTCGCCCAGAATCACCGCCCCGGACGGTAACGACAACGTCAAATGGTGCACGCTCATGCCCCGATCCGATGAACGTTGCGGATGATCAAGGCGGCAGGTGCGGCCCGCAAAGTAGATCCGAGCGACCGCGAGCCGGGCTATCCGGAGTTACCTTGCGGAATCGGAGGATCTTGGTGTGGTCCCCGATCCGACTCTTGCTTCGCTCGTGATTCGCAACTGGCTCAGTCGTCCGGGCCGGTAGCCGGCGGTGGTACCTCGACGACGAAGAACAGGAAGGCGGGCTTGGTCGAAAGGTCGTGGAAGTCGTTGGGGAACAGCTCGCGGGTGGCCGGGCTGGGCTGCGGCTCGCTGATGACGGCAAGGCGGAAACCGGCGGTGGTGAAGGCATCGGTCATCGCGTGCAATGGCTTGCGCCAGAACCTCATCGGGGCGGACTGCCCGTTGAGCGTCCAGGTGAAGGTGTAGCTGGTGGTCGCAAAGTAGTCGGGCCGAGGGTCCTGGATCGTGTAGGCCACGAAAGGGTGGTCCACCGACGCGATCAGCCGGCCGCCGGGCCGGAGTACTCGCCGTAACTCGGCCAGCGTCGGTCCCCAGTCCTCCAGGTAGTGCAGCACGAGCGACGCGATCACGTCGTCGAACGCGCCGTCGGCGAACGGCAGCGGGTCTCTCAGGTCGGCCACGTGCAGGGCTACGTCGTCACCGAGCCGCCGCCTTGCCAGCGCCAGCATCCCGGCGCTGGCGTCGATGCCGGTGACGACCGCGCCGCGGTCACGTAGTGCGGCGGACAGGGGGCCCGAGCCGCAACCGGCGTCCAGGATCCGGCGGCCGGCCACGTCCCCGGCGAGGGCCAATATCGCGGGTCGCTCGTAGTATGCGTTCGCGAGGCTGTGCTCGTTCTCAGCCGAATACGCCTCAGCGAAACTGTCGTAGTCATTCACCTGATCCCGACCTGCAGGCTGGGCGACACTCTCGGGCACGTCGGCTGCGCGTTCCATCGTCGCAGCGTAGTAGCCAGCCACATGAGATGGCCGGGATCTACGGCGCGACGTTGTCATCGTGACGATGCAACCGCGCTGTTGTCCGGACCTGGGTGGAGCACGGCTCGGCACCGATGCGCAGTGCCGAGCCGTGCACGATCAGCGCGGTCGACGTCGTTGCTGCCCGATGGGCAGCAGGCCGGGCCGGGACCGTACGACACCGGCCCGGCGGCGCCGAAAGCTCGGGGGTTGGTCTACCGGTAGCCCGACGGTGCCGGACGGGTGCCGTTGACGAAGTATCCGCCCAGTTCGTGCTGCTTGTAGGCGACCGGGTCGTGAAGGCTGAGGGTGCGCTGGTTGCGCCAGAACCGGTCGAGGCCGTGGGCGGCGGAGGTCGCGCGGGCGCCGGTCAGGTCGAACAGGCCCGAGGTGACGGCCAGCCCCACGTCGATCGCGTTGACGCGGGCGGCGGCGATGAGCTCCGCGACGGCCGCTCGCTGGTCGGCGTTCACCTGGTCGCCGAGGGCGTAGAGCCTGGTGAGTGCGGCGTCCGCGCGTTCGGTGAGCGCGGAGACGGCCTGGACGCGGGCGAGGTGGTTGCCGTACGACTGGAGGATGAAGGGCTCGTCGTTGGCCTGCTCGACCAGTGAGTGGAACCAGGGGCGGGTGTGTTGGCGGGTGTAGTCGGCCGCTTCCAGCAGGGCCCCTTCGGCGGTGCCGAGGTGCAGGACGCTGAAGATCAGCTGGAAGTTGAGCACGGCCAGTGACCATATCGGGGCCGGCGGTTGATCGAGCGGGCCGAACGCGGCCAGGTGCGCGGGGACCGGCACGTCGTTGAGCGTTACCGAGCGGCTGGCGGTCAGGCGCTGGCCGAGCACGTCCCAGGTTCCGGTGAAGGCGAGCCCGGGGGCTCGGGGGTCGAGGGCGACGATGTGCAGGTCGCCGGTGTCGCGGTGCAGGGCTCTGGTGAACAGGCGGTCGCAGACCGGCCCGCCGGTGGCGAACCCGGACTCGCCGGTGACGACGTGGCCACCGTCGATCGGGATCAGCTTTGGCAGGCCGAGCCGGGACGTGCCCGGGCTGGCCCACAGCCACCGCTTCGCGGCCGTCTGGCGCAGCTCGTCGCGGGCGGCGTCGGTGCCGAACGACTCGACGATCCTGAGCCATCCGTAGTGGTAGGCGAGGATGTGCGCGATCGAGGTGTCGGCACGGGCGATGATCCGGGCTACCTGCAGTGCTGCCCGCCAGGGCGCACCGTGGCCGCCGAACGCGTGCGGGACGGTGAGTTCGAGCAGCCCGTGCTCGCGCAGCAGCGCGATCTCCGCGACGGGCTCGGCGTTGGCGCGGTCGCGGTCCACCACGTCCTTGCGAAGGATGCCGGCGACCTCGACGGCGACCGCGGTCCAGCGGTCCACCTCGGGGTCGTCCGGTGCGGTGGGGTCGGCAATCAGGTCGATGCTGGTCACGGCTTCACTCCAACGGTCCATGAATAGCTTGGGGCGGCGTCGTTGAGCAGGTGGTCGCCGACGGCGCGTTCCTTGTAGATGACCGGGTTGTGCACGGCGAGGGTGCGGGCGTTGCGCCAATGCCGGTCGAGGGCCTCCGTGCGGCGAACCACCGATGCGCCGCCGGTTTCGAACAGGAGGTTCGCCGCACGCAGGACGGTGTCGGCGACGGTGATGTAGGCCCGCGAGGTGGTGACCTCGGCGTCGTCGTAGGCGGTCTGCGGCACCTCGCCGTGGGCACGGAGCCGGTTGACGTGCTCCAGGCGGCCGACCGCGGCGAGCGTGGTGGCCTCGGCGGCGAATGACAGCCCCGACAACCGTCCGATGACCTGCTGGACGAGCGGGTCGCCGGCCGGGGTGTCGCCGCTGCCGTGGCTGAACACGCGCTGCCGTGCGCGGACGTAGGCGGTGGCGTCGGTGACGATCGCGCGGGCGATGCCGCTGAGGGTGGCGAGGTGGACGAGCTGATAGAACGCGATCATGTAGTTGGGGCCGCGGTCGGCGTACCAGAAAACGTCCTCCGGCTGCGTCGTGACCCCGTTCAGCAGGGTGGTGCCGGATGCGGTGAGCCGCTGGCCGAACCCGTCCCAGTCGTCGATCCGGCTCAGGCCGGGGTCGTCGGCGCGCACCATCGCGAAGCCTTGGCCCTCTTCGCCGCGGCTGGCGAGGACCGCGATCCAGTCGGCGTAGAGGCTGCCGGTGCTGTAGTGCTTGGCTCCGGTGATGCGCCAGCCGTCGGCGTGCTCGTCGTCGATCGTGGTGGCCACGGCGCCGACCGCGCCGTGGCCGGTCTCCGTCACGGCGTTGCCGATGATGGCTCCCGCGCCGATCCGGCGCAGCCAGCGCTCCCGACGGGCGGGATCGGGGTCGTGCAGGCGCTCCTCGGCGATGCCGAAGTGCGCGCGCAGGATCTGTGGCAGGTTGGAGTCGGCCTCGCCGAGTTCGATGAGCAGCCGGAACAGGTCGGTGATCGATGCGCCGGAGCCGCCGTACTCCGCCGGGACGCGCACCGCGCCGAACCCGGCATCGCGCAGCAGCGTGACGGCCTCGTGGGCGAGCGTGCGGTTCAGCTCGCGCGCGACCGCCCCCTCGGCGATCCTGGCGAAGACCGGCCTGAAGCGGCTGGCGAGCAGCTCGTAGGTCTCGTCCGGGCGGGTCACAGGTCCTCCTTGAAGGCACCGCGGTAGCGGGCTGCCGGGTGTCGTTCGTTGATCAGGTCGTGCCCGAACAGCTTGCGGCGCAGCGTGCCGGGCGAATAGTCGTGCCGGGCGAGGCCCCGTTCGCGCAGGACGGGCAGGACGTGGTCGATGAAGTCGGTGTAGGAGTCCGGGATACGCCAGTTGACGACGTTGATCCCGTCGACGCCGGCGGCCTGCCACTCCTGCAGGGCGTCCGCGATCTGCTCGGGTGTGCCGACGATCCGCGCGCGACGGGACAGCAGCGTCGCGAGGTCGCCGACGACCGGGACCCGGTCGGTGACGCTGCGCCGCAGCCATTCGAGGATGCCCTGGCTTCCCTCCGTCTGGACCTCGGACAGGGGCGTGTCCGGCGGATACACGGTGCCGTCGGCCCGGACGCCGAAGTTCATGTGCGCCAGGTACCCCTCGGCGCTGGCGTACTGCTCGAGCTCGCGCTCGTTGCGGCGTGCCTCCTCCTCGGTACTGCCGATGACGAACGAGATCGCCTGGAAGAACTTCAGGTCGTCCGGGTGCCGGCCCGCCGCCACCGCGAGCCGGCGTGTCTCGACGATGCCCTCGGCGGCGACCTGCGGCGAGGGCGCGGCGATGAAGACCGCTTCGGCGTGGGCGGCGGCGAATGCCCGCCCGGCCGGGGAGGCCCCGGCCTGGAACAGCAACGGGGTCCGCTGCGGTGAGGGCGAGGGCAGGTGGGGGCCCTCGACGCAGTAGCGCGGCCCGCGATGCCGGATCTTATGAATCTTGGAGTGGTCGGCGAACACACCGCGGTCGCGGTCGCGCAGGAGGGCGCCCTCGTCCCAGGAGCCCTCCCACAGCTTGTAGACGACGTCGACGTACTCCGCCGCCCATGCGTACCGCTCGTCGTGCGGGGTGAGCCGGGGCAGCCCGAAGTTGCGGGCGGCGTTTTCCTGCGTGCTGGTGACGATGTTCCACGCCACGCGTCCACGGGAGATGTGGTCGAGGGTGGAGATCTGCCGGGCGAACGTGAACGGCGGCGTCTGCAGGACGCTGCTGGTGTACGCCAGGCCGAGGTGCTCGGTGTTGACCGACAGCGCCGAGAGCAGGACCGCCGGGTCGTTGCTGGGGATCTGCAGTCCCTCCCGCGGGTAGACCTCGTAGTCGGCGTCAGCGGGGCCGTACAGTCCGGACACGTCGGCGAAGAAGATCGCGTCGAAGCGGCCGGCCTCCAGCCGGCGGGCGAGGTCGATCCAGACCGTGACGTCGTTGAAGTCGGCCTGCCGGGCGGCGGGATGCCGCCATTGCCCATGCTGGATGTGCGAGCCGGTATTCATGACGAAGGCGTTGAAGAGCAGGGTCATGGCAGGAGTTCCTTTCGGGCGCTGGCGCCGGCCAGCCGCGGTGCTGCCGCCAGCAGGCGCCGCGTGTACGGGTGGCTGGGCGCGGTGAGGACCTGCTCGGTCGGGCCCGCCTCGACGATCCGGCCGTTGGTCATGACCGCGACGTCGTCGCTGACGTGCCGCACGACGCCGAGGTCGTGGGAGATGAACAGGTAGCCGAGCCCGAACTCGCGCTGCAGGTCATCGAGCAGGTCCAGGATCTGTGCCTGCACCAGGACGTCCAGGGCCGACACCGGCTCGTCGCAGATGAGGACGTCGGGTCGCGGCGCGAGCGCGCGGGCGATGGCGACCCGCTGGCGTTGGCCGCCCGACAGCCGCGCCGGCCGGCGCCCGGCCGTTGCCGCGGGGAGGCCGACCGCGTCGAGCAGACCCATGATCTCCTTGCGGTAGCCGGCCGGGCGGGTGCTGTGGCCGAGGCTGGCGGCGTCCGCGAGGATCTCCTCGACGGTCATCCTCGGGTCGAACGAGCCGAGGGGGTCCTGGTAGATCGCCCCGATCCGGGGGCGGATGGGCCGGCGCCGGGACTCGGGGAGCGTGCTCCAGGGCTGCCCATCGAGCCGCACCTCACCCGTGTCGGGCCGGGTCAGCCCGAGCACGATGCGCGCGGTGGTGGTCTTGCCCGACCCGGACTCGCCCACCAGGCCGAGCGTGCGGCCGCGGTGCAGCGTGAAGGAGACGTCGTCCACGGCAAGGTGGTGGGAACCGTCGGGCAGTGCGTAGCGCTTGGTCAGCGCCGCCGCGCTCAGCAGTGCCACGTCGTTGAGGGGGCGCGGGACGGCGTCCGCCGGCGGTCCGGGGCGATCCGAGAGTCTCGTGCCCCGCGGCCGGTCGGCCGGCACGGCGGCGAGCAGCTGCCGGGTGTACGGGTGGGTCGGGGTCGCCAGCACGTCCCGGGCCGGACCGTGTTCGACGATCGCACCGTCTCGCATGACCGCGACGGTGTCGGCGACGCGGCCGATGACGGCCAGATCGTGGCTGATCAGCAGCAGGCCGGTGCCGGCCTGCTTCAGGCCCAGCAACAGCTGCAGGATCTGGTCCTGGACGGTCGTGTCCAGCGCTGTCGTCGGCTCGTCGGCGATGAGCACGGGCGGGTTCAGGGCGATCGCCGAGGCGATGAGCGCGCGCTGGCGCAGCCCGCCGGACAGTTCGTCGGCGCGCTGCGCGGCGCGCCGCTGCGGCTGCGGTACCCCGGCCGCGGCGAGCAGTTCCCAGACGCGTTGCCGCCGGCGGCGGGCCGGTATGCCACGCAACGCCGCGGCGATCTCCCGGCCGACCGGCCGGAGCGGGTCGAGCGCGACCAGAGCGTCCTGCAGGACGAGGCCGACATCGCGTCCCCGCATCGCCCGCAGCGCCCGCCCGGACAGGCGCAGGACGTCCTGGCCCAGCACGTGCAGCCGCTGCGCCCGGACCCGGGATCGAGGCCCGGCCAGGCCGAGCAGCGCCCGGGCCGTCACGCTCTTGCCCGATCCGGACTCGCCCACGAGGGCCAGGCACTGCCCGCGCTGGAGCGTGAACGACACGCCGGACACGACGTCGGCGTCGGCGAAGCCGATCCGCAGGTCGCGCACGTCGAGGACCGTCTCGGGGGTGGTCGACTGTGGCATGGTCACCGTTCCCTGTTGCGCTGCTGCAGCGTGCGGCCGAGGAGGGTCAGCGTCACGGCGGTGAACACGATGAACGCCCCGGGGAAGACCGTCAGCCACCATGCGTTGGTGAGGTAGGGCCGGCCGGCCGCGAGCATCGCGCCCCATTCGGTGTTCGGCGGCACCACACCGAGGCCGAGAAAGCTCAGCGAGCAGGCCCACACGACCGCCTGGCCGACGCCGAGCGTGGCGAGGGCGAACAGCCGGGCGGTCACGTTCGGCAGGATGTGCCGGCGCAGCACGACGCCGCGGCTGCGGCCGAGGACGACCGCGGCCTCCACGTAGCCGGAGGCCCGGGCGCTGATGATCTGGCTGCGCACGATCCGGGCGTAGCCCGGGGCAACCGCGATGCCGACGGCCGCCGCCGACGGGACCACGCCGGCGCCGAGGACGGCGATCGCCAGCAGCGCCACGAGGAGGACCGGCACGGAGAACAGCACCTCGAGCAGGCGTCCAACCGCGTAGTCCGCCAGGCGTCCGCCCAGTCCCGACAGTGTGCCCAGCGCGGCGGCCAGGCCCAGCCCGATCGCCATCGCGGCGATCCCGATGAGCACCGAGGACTGGGTGCCGTGCACGACCCGGCTGAACGTGTCGCGCCCGGACTCGTCCGTGCCGAACCAGTGCAGCGTCGACGGTGCCTGGAAGGCCGCCGAGGGCTCGATCTCGTACGGATCCCGGCGCGCGACGAGGCCGGGTGCGGCGGCCGCGATGAGCAGGACGAACAGCAGCACGACACCGAACACGTCGGCCAGGCGTACCGCGCGCAGGCGGCCTACCACGCCGGCGCTCCAGCACGCTGCCCGGAGGCGGAGCGCAACCGGGGGTCCGCGAGCCGATCGGCGGCCTCGGTGACCACGGTCAGGACCAGGTACACCGTGGCGACGACGAGGACCACCCCGGTGATGACCGGAGCGTCACCCGCCAGGACGGCGCTGAGCAGCGTGCGCCCCAGTCCGGGCCGGGCGAAGAGCGCCTCCACCACCACCGCCCCGCTGATCAGCGAGCCGAACGCCCAGCCGGACAGGCTGATGGCGGGCAGCGCCGCGTGCCGCAGCGCGTGCACGAGGCGGACCCGGGTCTCGGACTCCCCGCGGGCCCGCGCCGACAGGGTGAACGGGGCATCGAGGGCGGCCAGGAACGACTCGCGCATCAGCTGCCCGAGGAACCCGGCCAGCGGCAGGGCGAGACTGAGCACGGGCAGGACCAGGCCGGCGACGCCCGGCGTGCTGATCGGTGGCAGCCAGCCGAGGCCGACGCTGAACACCAGGATGAGCATGCTGCCGAGCCAGAAGTGGGGGACCGCGACCGCGGTGATCTCCAGCAGCGACGCGAGTGCGGCGCCGATCCGGCTCTCGCGGGTGGCGGCCACCGCGACCACCACCGCGACCGCCCAGGCGACGACGAGGGACAGGCCGGCCAGCGTGAGCGTTGCGCCGATCGTCTGGCCGACGAGGGTCGTCACCGGGGTCTTCAACGCGTAGGAGACGCCGAGATCGCCCTGCGCCAGGTGGCGCAGCTCGTCGAGGTAGCGGACCCACAACGGCCGGTCGAAGCCGTACTGAGCGCGGATCTGTGCCAGCTGCGCCGCGGTGGAGCGCGAGCCGGGCCCGCCGAGGACCGCCTCGGCGGGATCACCCGGGATCGCCTGCGTCCCGAAGAACGTCAGCGTGACGACCGCCCACAGCACGAACACGGCGCCGAGGACCCGCAAGGCGAGGCGTGACATCAGGCGATCCACACGTCGTAGAGGTCCGGCATGGCCAGGGACGGCTGCAGCCGCAGGCCCCTGACCTTCGTCTGGTGGGCCAGACGGGTCTGCTGGTCGTAGATCGGCAGGGTGTAGGAGCCGGCGCCGAGGAGTTCCTGGGCCTGCTGGTAGAGACTGCCGCGGCGGGCGTCGTCGCTGGTCTGGCTCGCCTCCTCCAGCAGCCGGTCCAGGTCGGCGCTCTTCAGGTGCACCGTGTTGGCGTGGTAGGAGCCCGGCGTGGACTCGGCGAGGGCGGCTGTGGTGTACGTGATGCGCAGGACGTCGGGCGAGTTCTTGGTGTAGTAGACCGGGATGGCGTCATAGGCCCAGGTGTTGTTGGCGATCCACCACTTGGCGGTCTCCAGCGGCTGCAGCTTCACCTCGAATCCGGTCTTCTTCGCCGTTGCCTGCAGCTGTTCGTAGAAGCCGTTCTCCAGCGGGATGAACCTGCTGTAGGGCAGTACCACGCTGAGGCGCTTGCCGTCGCGAACCCGGTAGCCGTCGGCGTCGCGGCCGGCCCAGCCCGCCTGGTCCAGCAGCGCTGCGGCGGCGGCCGGATCGTAGGCGTGCCGCGGGGCCGGGACGTTGAACCTGGTCGCCGAGCTCAGCAATGAGGTGGACTGCGGTACGGTGCCGAGGTAGACGCTGCGCAGGGCACCGGCGACGTCGATGGAGGCGAAGAAAGCCTGCCGCACCCGGATGTCGTCGAACGGCGCCCGCCCGGTGTTGAGTTCGAGTTCGACCGGCTCGCCGGGCCGGGGCGCGATCAGGGTCCGCAGCGTGGGGTTGCCTTTGGCCGCGACGGCGTTCTGCGGTTCGACGACGTCGATGACGTGCACCTGGCCGCTTTGCAGCGCGGCGAACCGGGAGGTGCCGTCCGGCACGAAGCGCCACACGATCTTGTCGAGGTAGGCGGGGCCGGTGTGTGCCACGTCGGGCGGCGGGGTCGTGAAGAAGGGGTTGCGCACCAGCGTCACCGAGTCCTGCTTGGTCCAGGATTCGACCATGTACGGCCCGGTGCCGACCGGGTGGAGACAGTTGGTGTCCAGGCCCCGAGCGAATGCGGTGGGCGACTCGATCGGCAGCCACACCTGGGCAAGCGACTCCAGCAGTGCCCCATCCGGCTGTTTGAGATCGACACGCACGGTGTGCGGGCCGGTCACCTCGACACTCGCGACCTTCGCCAAGGCGAGCCGTCCGGTGTTGGAGAGGGTCTGCGGCGATGCGATGCGGTCGAGGTTGGCCTTGACCGCATCGGCGTCCAGCGCAGTGCCGTCAGAGAATTTGACATTCTCACGGATCTCGATGGTCCAGCTGAGGCCATCGGCGGCCTGCTTCCAGCTGGTCGCCAGCCACGGAAGGATCTCACCGGAGCTGTTCTGGTAGAACAGCGTCTGGAGATGCTGGGTGCCCAGCAGCGCCTGGGCGACGTTGCCGCCCTTCTGCGGATCGAGGCAGGTGGGCTCGTCGTCACCGGTTGCGTAGACCAGAGTGCCGCCCTGTCGCGGCTGGTCGCCGGCGTCGGCGGCGGTACCGCCGCATGCGCTCAGCGTCAGCGAGCCGAGCAGCAGGGCGCAGACCGCGTAGCGGTGTCGGTTCACAGTGGGATTCCTTTTGCCGGACGGTGCGGCGGTCAGCGTTGCGTGGCTGGGAGGAAGGGAACATGCCCGGCGGCGGCGGACCGGATGGCGGGTCCGTTGAACAGCCCGCGCCGCCGCAGCAGCGGCAGCACCCCCTCGCCGAACCAGAACAGCTCTTCCAGGTGCGGATATCCGGACAGGATGAACTCGTCGATCCCGAGGGCGGCGTAGTCGGCGATCCGGTCGGCGACTTCGGTGTGGCTGCCGACCAGTGCGGTACCCGCCCCGCCCCGCACCAGGCCGACCCCGGCCCACAGGTTCGGGGACACCTCGAGGGCACGCACGTCGCGCCACGCTTGGCCGTTGGTCAGGTCGGCGTGCAGCGCGGTCATCCTCGCCTGGCCCGTCGACTCGCTGCGGGCGAGGTTTTGTTGCGCACCGGCGACAACGTCGTCGCCGAGGGCGTCGAGCAGCGCGGCCGCCTGGCGCCACGCCTCGGCGGCGGTGTCCCGGGTGATGACGTGCAGCCGGATACCGAACCGCAGCGTCCGGCCCTGCTGCGCGGCCAGCCCCCGGATCCAGGCGAGCTTCTCCGCGACCGCGTCAGGCGGCTCGCCCCAGGTCAGATAGACGTCGGCGTGCTCCGCGGCGACCGGACCGGCCGCGGCGGACGACCCGCCGAAGTACACCGCCGGCACCGGGTCCGGCAGGGACGGCAGGGTGGCCTCGTCCACCCGCAGGTGCCGTCCCGCGTAGGTGACCGTCTCGCCGCGCCACAGCCGCCGTACGACGGTCAGGAACTCTGCCGTACGTTCGTAGCGCTCCTGCTTGGCCAGAAAGTCGCCGTAGGCGCGCTGCTCGTGCGGTTCGCCGCCGGTCACCACGTTGAGCAGGAGCCGGCCGGGAGCGTGGGCGGCGAATGTCGCGGCCATCTGCGCGGCCAGCGTCGGGCTGACCAGGCCGGGGCGGAAGGCCACCAGGAACGCGAGCCGTTCGGACTCGCGGGCGAGCATGGCCGTCGTCAGCCAGGCGTCCTCGCACCACGCCCCGGTCGGGGTGAGGGCGCCGAGAAAGCCGAACTCCTCGGCGGCACGGACAATCGATGACAGGTAGCCGATGCTCGCTCTGCGGTCGCCGGCCGCGGTGCCGGCCTTGGCGCCGTGGCCGCCGCCGACGATGAATCGGGAGTCGCCGTACGTCGGCAGGAACCAGTGGAAATCCAAGCTCATGGTCGTCGTTCCCTTCAGAGCAGGCCGTGTCGGGGCGGCCGGGTCCGGTCGAGCAGCCAGCGGCCGACGTGCTGGACCTTCCAGCGGGCCGGATCGTGCAGCGTGTGCGTGCGGGCGTCGCGCCAGAAGCGCGAAAGGTTCAGGGCATCGGCCGCCGAACGGGCTCCGGCGAGCTCGAACAAGGCCGAGGAGGCGTCCACGGCGGCGCGGGCGGTGGCGACCTTGGCGATAGCCGTCGCGATCGAAGCCTGGGCGGTGGACTCGTCGGTCGGGTCGGTGCGGGCGAGGTCCACCGCGTGTGCCGCCTCGCGCAGCAGCGCCTCGGCGGCGCGCACCGCGATCTCAACCTCGCCCGCCTGCTGGACCAGCAGCTGGTCGCCGACGGCCCGGTCGGCACCGCTTTCGAACCAGGGCCGGGCCCGCTTGACGTGCGCAACGGCCGCGGCAAGCGCACCCCGGGCGATCCCGGCGTCCAGGGCGGCATGCAGGACCTGCGCGAAGGCGCCGTAGGACGTGGGCCGGGCGAAGATCGGCGTGTACGGCACGACGGCGTCGGCGGGAACGGTCACGTCCGTCAGGCGCACGGTGCCGCTGCCGGTGGTGCGCTGACCCAACCCGTCCCAGTCGTCGCAGATCGTGACACCGGCGGCACCGGCCGGCACGAACGCGACCGCCTTGGCCCGCTCAGCGCCGGGCAGCACCGCACGCACGGCGAGCCAGTCGGCGAACAATGAACCGGTGGCGTAGAACTTCTCGCCGTTGAGGACGTAGCCGCCGGCCCCGTCGGGCGTTAGCGTCGTGGCGTCCTCGGTAACGGTCCGGCTCCCACGTTCGGTCTGGGCATTGGCCATCCGGCGGCCGGCCAGCACCTCGCCGAAGAAGCGGCGCTGCTGAGCCTCGGTGCCCTGCAGGCGCAGCGCCTCCAGGAAGACGTAATGGCTGTGCGGGATCTGCGCGATGCTCGGGTCCGCCTCGGCGATGACCCGGAAGACCTCCACCAGGGACGGGACGTCGAGGTCAGGGCCGCCGAAGCGGCGCGGCACGGTCAGGGCGAACAGGCCTGCCGCCGACATGCCGCCGACTTCGGCGTACGGCAGGACCCGGCCCCGGTCGCGCTCGCCGGCGCCCTCGGCGAGGCCCGCGGCGAACCGGGTGGCGGCCTGGACCGCGTCGTGCGTCACCGCAGCCCCCGGAAGGTCCCGCGGTGGAACACCAGCGGCGCAATGGACTCGTCGCCGGCGTAGTCGTGGATGCCGAGCACGAGGATCCGGTGGTCCCCGGCGACGAGGCACTGCTCGATCGCGCAGACGAACCAGGCGCTGCCGTTCTCCAGCAGTACCGCGCCCTCGTCGGTGGCGCGCCAGGCGAGGCCCGCGAAGCGGTCGCCGTCCTTGGCCGCCAGCTGCCGGCAGGCGTACTCGTGGGCCTCGCTCAGGATGGTCACGCCGAGGTAGGGCGCTCTGGACAGGACCGGCCACGTGGTTGAGGAGGCCGCGACGCACACCGACGCCAATGGCGGGTCGAGCGAGACCGACGTGAAGGAGCTGGCGGCGATGCCGACCGGGACCCCGTCGAGCTCCGCCGCCAGTGCGGTCACACCACTGGGGAACGCGCCGAACACGGTGCGCAACCGGCGGGCCGGCGATATCGGCGGTGCAGGGGAATCTGTCACGGTGGACTCCAGGTGCTCAGGCGACCCGTCGTGATCGCAAAATCGACATACCGCCGTACGGCGGGCGGGCACTGCGGCGCACCGACCGATGCCGTTCGGCGTGATCGCGTCGCGCATACCTCGTGCGAGCCGGCCCGCTACCAGCGGGTGCTTTTCCTACTATGCTGATGGGCATAATCGAGTATTCGGCGGATCTTCGACACCGTCAAATCGATGTTGACGGCAGGCCGATAGGGAAACCCTTGAACCTCGGAGGCGCGCACCGTGCGGATCGAACAGCTCGAATACCTTGCAGTGATCACCCGGCTCGGATCGCTCCGCCAGGCCGCACTGGAACTCCACGTCTCGCAGCCGGCGCTGAGCGAGACCATCCGCAATCTAGAACGCGAGCTGTCGGTGCAACTGCTCGACCGCCGGCGGTCCGGCGCCAGTCTCAGCGCCGACGGGCGGGCGCTCCTGCCGTACGTCACCGGGGTCCTGGAATCGGTCGACCGCCTCATGCGGGCCGCGGACCAGCAGCATCAGAACAAGGTCATGGTCCGGCTGGGGACGGTCAACGCCGCCACCGTCTCACTGCTCGCTCCGGCACTGCGCTCCTTCGTGCAGCGCCATCCCGACACCCGCGTGGAGGTGCTCCCGGCCCAGCAGGCCGACATCCACCGGCTCCTGCTGGAGGGTTCCCTCGACCTCGGGCTCGTCAACGTCCTCGCCGGTGATGACCCGCCGCATGACCTGGACAGCACGCTGCTGCTGCACGGCAGGATCGTCGCCTGCGTCGCGACCGGCAGTCCACTCGCCCGGCGGACGTCGCTCACCCGCGAGGACCTGCTGACCGGACCCCTCATCCTCATGCGGGCGGGCTATCTCATGCACCGGTACGTCCACCGGCTGTTCGGCGGCACGATCCCGCCCTCCAACTACTCCACCGACGGCGCGGAGATGGGCAAGCTCCTGGTCGCCGAGGGCCTCGGCGTCACCGTGCTGCCCGACTACAGCATCACCGGCGACCCGCTGGAGCGGTACGGCGCGATCACCACCCGCCCCCTCGACGCCGCCGACACCAACGTCCGGCTGCTGCTGCAGAGCCGCCGCGAACCCCGCATGCCCGACGCGGTCCGCGAACTGCACCGCGCCCTCGTCGAGCAGTCGGTGCGGGTCCGGCGGACCAATCCCGTCCCCGTTCCAGAACCCCTCGACGGATCATGAGCACTTCCCTCACCTGTTTGTGTGAGGGAAGGAATGATCCACTGGCGACACAATGGCCCGCAACGAGCCGGAAAAGGGCAGGTCGCGGTGGCTACCGGCGGCTCGGCGGGAGGAGGGCTGGCGATGGCGAGCAAGGAACGGGCCGGAGCCGGATCCGCCGCGGACCCCACGGAACACCGTGCCGTGCGCCGGGCGAACCTGAGCCGGATCCTGCGGCTCGTGCAGACCGACGGCCCGCGCTCGCGGGCCGCGATCACGCTCGCGACCGGGCTGCACAAGACGACGGTTTCCAGCCTGGTCGACGAGTTGGTGGCGCGGCACCTGGTGCGCGAGATGGACGCCGAGTACGCGGCCCGGATGGGGTTTGCGGGCCGCGGTATCGCGCTGAACCCGGACCTCGGCGCGATCGGCATGGAGATCAACGTGGACTACCTCGGGGTGCACGGCAGCGACCTGACCGGCCGTCCGGTGATGGAGAAGCGCGTGCCGTTCGACGCGTTGCACCGCTCGGTGGACCAGTGCCTGGACGACCTGGTCGAGGCCGCGCAGCGCTCGCTGGCCGAGCTGTCCCGGCGGGGCGTGATCCCGGTCGGGCTGACCGTCGCGGTGCCGGGGCTGGTGGACGTCGCTCGCGGGAGAGTCGTGCTGGCGCCGAACCTCGGCTGGCGGGATGTGCCGGTGGCCGCCCGGCTATCCGACGAGCTGGACCCGGATCTGTGGATCGGGCGGAGTACACGGCAGGTGTCGCCGCCGGCACCGACGATCTGGTCTACCTCACCGGCGAGGTGGGGGTCGGCGGCGGTGTGATCGTCAACGGCCGGCTGCTGCGGGGCGCGGACGGCTTCTCCGGCGAGGTCGGCCACATCCCGGTCGAGCCGGGCGGAGATCCGTGTGCGTGCGGCCGGACCGGGTGCTGGGAGACCAAGGTCGGCCTGGCCGCGCTGGTACGGCGGGTCACGCCGGACGCCGCCTACCACGCGCCCGGCGGCCCGATCCCCGACCCGCAGGACCGCATCGCCGAGATCTCCCGGCGGCTGGCCGAGGGCGACCCGATCGCGGCGGAGGCGATGGCGGAGGTCGGCTGGTGGCTGGGGTACGGCGGCGCGATCCTGGCCAACCTGTTCAACCCGCGGGTGATCGTGCTGGGCGGGTACTTCGCCGACCTTGCCGACCATCTGATCCCCGCCGCGCAGGCCAACATGGCGCGGCTCGCGGTCGCCTCCACCGCCGCACCCTGCCTCTTCGTCGCCTCCCACCTGGGGTTCACCGCCACCGTCCGCGGCGGCGCCCGCGTGATGCTGTCGCGGATGATCGACGATCCGACCGCGGTGTCACCGGCCGACCGCCTCGCCCACCGGGGCTGACCGGCCGACAACCGCCGACGACCGCGCAGCACCCGCTAACGCTCCACCAGCCGGCAGCGCGTCACGGGCGGGACCAGATAGCACGACGCGGCGAAGGCGTGCGCCGGCTGGACCGATGACACCAGCCAGCCCAGATCGCGTACCTCGAACAACCGGCCCTGCTCCGCCGCATCCCAGACCGGGAACGACGCCGCTACGCCACCACCGGCATCCGGTCCACGCGCGGCCTCGGCCTATCCGGACGAGCGACCCGTCCTGTGCTCGTTGCGGCGGCGAGCCTGGCGCCGTGGTTTCGCACCCGCTTCGCCAGCAACGACGGCTGGGAGACGAACACAGCTTCGGCGTGGCGGCGGTCCATCGCGGTTCGATGCGCTCTTGCTTGGGTCACTCGGGCCAGGCGTTGTGCTGGATGAGGTCGACGAAGTTCCCGCGCTTGAAGCCGGGGTCGAAGTACGCGAGTACGTCGTCGTTCATGGTGCCGAAGGTGGTGCCGGGACGGTCAGCCATACCGTCGTAGAAGTGCTTGAGGATCTGGTTCTTGAAGTCGGGGCGCGGGTGTGCGGCGGTCACAGCGGCGCGGTCGGCGTGGCTGATCTGGTCCAGGTCGAAGCCGAGGACGTCGGTTTCGACGCCGAGGGTGACGACGGCGACCTCCGGGGCGAGGTGGAGGGGCACCTCGGGGGTGGTGTGGAGCGCGATGGCGAGCCAGACGTTGGTGGCTTCCTGTTCGGTGCGACCGTGGGCGAGCAGGAAGGACTTGGCGGCGTTGGCGCCGTCGATCTCGAAGCGCTGGTCGCGGGTGCGGTACTTCGTGGTGAGGCCGAGGTCGTGGAACATGCCGCCGACGTACGCGAGTTCGGGGTCGACCGCCAGGCCGCGAGCCCGTGCCTTGAGTGATCCCCACAGGAAGACCCGACGAGAGTGGTTGTACAGCGTGTCGTCGGCGGCCTCGCGTACGAGCGCGGTGGCTTCACGAATGAGCGCGGTGTCAGGAACCTCAACGGTCCCAATGGTCTCCGGCACAGCGTCCTCCTTGCGTGTTCCTGGACGGTTGCCGGGGCCTGCCACAAGACTGACCGGGCAGCCCGGCCTTTGAACCCTCCGACCAGGACGGACATCGCAAAGATCCGGACGAGTTCCGAGCTGGCGCCGGCCTGAGCTACGTCGCGTTCCCCGGCAACTCGGTCCGGGGGGAAGTCGTCGCGAAACGGGCGCGGTACTGGCTCGGTGACACGCCGAGCCGAGCGACGAAGAGTCGTCGCATCGTCTCGGCGCTGCCGAAACCCACGCGCCGCGACGTCTCAGCCACGCTGTGCCCGGCGTCCAGCAGCGCCTTCGCATGGTCAAGTCGAGTCCGCTCAACAAACCTTGCGGGCGATGTGCCCAGCTCTGCCGCGAAGAGGCGGGCCAGATGACGTGGACTGACCCCCACGTGAGCGGCAAGCGATTGAGCGCTGTGATCGAGTTCCGGATGCGCGGCAATGGTTACCGCACGGCCCCATCTCTCTTCTCGCCCGCCGCCCGTGGCAGCCAAGAATATGTCCGCATCTGTGGGATCCACGGCTCATCAGCCGGATCCGTTCTTTGCCTCGTTCCCAGAAACTGGACGTCGTCAGTTCAGGCGGGAGCGAGGCAAAGCGGCCTTCCGACCGCCGTCGACGCGGCCCTGAAAGGCGGGGGTTCGAGCTGGGACGCGTCGGCGTCGAACCGGCGCTGCGCCTCGTACCCGACGACGATGTCCTCTGCTGGCTTTGACCGAGGAACTCGCCGCGGGGCTGGTACGTCGTATGAGCATGGGGGCATGGTGCAAGGGGCGGACGGTGAGCCGGCGCGACTTGTCCGCGGCTCGTACCGGGTTGGCGGTTGCGATGTTGTGGGTGCTGGCCGGGTGTACCTCAGGTGTGGTTCGGAGCCCGTCGCTGACCACGCAGCAGCCGCCGGCGCCGGTCCTGACCGAGAAGGACGCCAAGGGGCTGGTGAGTTTGCCGTGGACGCTGTTTTCGCCGGTGTCCTCGCCGCAGGTCGCTCAGGCCAACGTCGGGTTCGAGGTGAGCGTGCCGGTGACGGGTTGTCCGCTACGGGTTCGCGGGGTCACGATGGCGATGACCGCGACCACAGTCGTGGTCGCGGTCATGGGCGACCCCTCGCTGCCGGCGTCGAGCTGTGCGCCGTCGGCGGCCAGGGCTGTGCTGGTGTACGTCCAGCTGCCAGAATTAGCCGCCGGGCATGTGGTCGAACATGCGCCGGTGGCTGGCGGATCGGCGGCGTCCACAGGACGGTGACGCCAACGGTGGATGCGTCGTTGGGCATCTGCGTGAAGTTGGTCAGTTGAGGTAGCTGGCTGATGAGGCCAGCTGCTCAACGAACGCTCGGAAGTCGTGCGCGAGGCGAAGCTCCTGCTCCATCTCGTCATCGAGCCAGACCACCGATGGGTTTCCGCGCGGGCCGCACGCCCGGTAGTCCAGTGCTACCCAGTAGTGCCCTTGCCCACTGAGCAGGACGATCGGTGAGGGAAGGTCCCATTCCTGCACGAGATACGGGGTGTCGAGCAACGTCACGGCGCCAGCGTTATGCGAAGGTCCGATGCCCGCAAGGTGGTCGAACGGAACGTGATCTTCAGCGTAGAAGTTTGCCTCAGCGGGGCTGGCATCCCATGCTTCGGCCACAAGACCGCCGTTCTGGACCCGAAGTAGCCGGAGAAGGTCGGCGGGCAGGGTCACGCCCAGCTCGCCTTCTGCCGCGGCGATCATGTCCTGTGTCAGTGGCGGAAGCATCCCGTGCTTCTCATCCGCGTGCCAGAAACGTGCTATGACCTGCTCGAACGGCGCCATGCCGATCATGCTGCCATCGTCCTTCGGGCAGGCGCCAGCTATCACTTGGACGGCGCGGTGACCTCGGTGGCGAGGTTCCGGTCCTCCGCTACCAGGTCGCCACTGGACTCCACCAGGCCGACGACCCGGGGTCGGCTCACGGTATTCGTCTGGCTCCGGTCGTGGTCGAGGGGCCGTCGTGTCCTTTCTCGCGAGTTGGTTTTGTTCGGGAGTTCGGGGCCCCTGGCGCGCCGGTCCGAGTGGATCGCGAGGCTGCCGACGGCGCGCGGCGCAGCTGGTGCCGGATGGCCTCGCGCATGCGCGGCTGGTGCGGGTTCAGCGTCTGGGCTGGGCGGTCCGTGCGGCGTCGAAGGCGGAGCCGACCTGGTCGGCGAGCGTCACCGCGACGATGCGGGCCTGCAGCGGGACGGGCTGGTCGGGCGTGGCGCGGAGCATGAAGCGGCCGTAGTACCGTCCGCCCGCCGACACTCTCAGCTCGGTCTCGTCGTCTGGAAGGGCGTCCTGCGCCGTCGGTGGGTGGGCCGGTCTCGGTGTGACGCTGCCGTCGGCGTGCAGGCGTGGCGGGCGGCCCAGGAGCTTGCCGAACTCGAATCGGCATTCGCGCAGGTGCAGCAGCTCGACCAGGCCGGTGCGGGCCTGCTCGACCACCAGGTTCGGTGCGGTGCCGGACTGCACCAGCTGGGTGATGCGGTGGATCAGGGCGAGCTGCTGCGCGTCGGTGACCGTCACCAGGTGGAGCCGGCGGGCCCGGGCGGCCAGCTGCGAGACCGCCAGCCCGACCGCGAGCAGCAGCACCGCCGTCAGGATGTCGGTCCGCGTGGCGATGGTGAAGTGCTGGTAAGGCTGCGTCAGGAAGAAGACGAACCACACCGCCGCGGACAGGGCCGCGAGCGCACCGGCCGGGCGGTTGCCGCTGGTCGCCACCGCGACGACCACCGTGACGAGTACCAAGGCCAGGTTGGCGCCGGAGATGCTGGCACGGACCGGCACCAGCGCCACCGCGACGACGAATGGTGCCACGACCGCGGCCACGATCGCGATGTGATCCCGACCCACCTGTCTGCGCATGACCCGCCGCCTGCCTTCCAATTCACCGCCACGTGTTCGCAGCCGCGACGCGCCCACATCGGCCATACCGCGGCACGGACGGCCGGATCTGCCGGTTACTCCCAGTCAACTCCGCATCGGTCCGGCTGCCCAGCCGCCTTGGCGAAATCCCTACGCCGAACGACTGGTGCTCGACAGGTGGCCGGCCGGGACGGTCTGCGTGGTTGCTCGGTGGCTGCGCGCCTGCTGCAGCAGTGAGGCTGTTGGCGAGGCGAGGTTCCGCTACCAGGCGGGGCCGGTCCTCATGGCCGGGTGGCGGATCGCCGTGCCACCCGCCCGGCCGCTGCCGGCATGGTGGAACGGGGCCGTGCGGAGAGCACCCGGGACGTGGAGCGCAGCCGGAAGGGCCGCTCATGGCAGCAGGCCCAGCGACATCGCGGTGGTCACGGCGGCGGTGCGGTCGGCGACGCCGAGCTTGTTGAAGGCGCGCAGCAGGTGGGTCTTCACGGTGGCCTCGCTGATGTGCAGCGCGCTGCCGATCTCGGCGTTGGTGTGGCCACGGGCGACCAGCGACAGCACCTCGACCTCGCGGGCGGACAGCACCTTCGCGGCGGGGGCCGGGTTGCGGACCTGTTCGACCAGGCGGCCGGCGACCGACGGGGCGAGCACCGTCTCCCCGCGGGCGGCGGCGCGGATCGCGGCGGTCAGTTCGGCGCGCGTGGCGTCCTTGAGCAGATACCCGCAGGCGCCGGCCTCGACCGCGCGCAGAATGTCGGCATCGGTGTCGTACGTCGTCAGCACCACCACCTTCGTCGACGGCTGCCCGGCGAGAATCCGGCCGGTCGCACCGGCGCCGTCGAGGCCGGGCATGCGCAGGTCCATGAGGACGACGTCGGGCCGGTGGGCGCGGGCCGCGACGACCGCCTCGTCGCCGGATCCGGCCTCGCCGACGATGGTCAGGTCGGGCTCGGCCTGCAGCATGCCGCGCAGGCCGTCGCGGACCACCGGATGGTCGTCGACCAGCAGCACCGTGATCACTTCGGCACCTCCAGCACCACCGTCGTCCCGGTGCCCGGCGCGCTGGCCACGGTCAGCACCCCGCCGACCTGGGCGACCCTGGCCCGCATGCCGGGCAGGCCGAAGCCGGAACCATCCACTGTGGAGTCGAAACCGACGCCGTCATCGGCGACGGTGAGCGTCAGCGCCCCGCCGGAGCGCGCCAGCCGCACCTGGACCGCCGAGGCCACCGCGTGCCGCCGGACGTTCGTCAGGGACTCCTGCAGGGTGCGCAGCACGACAACCTTCGTTGCGGTCGGCACGTCCTCGAGGCCGTCGGCGACCTCGACCAGCGCGCGGATGCCGGCCTCCTCGGCCAGGCGCGCGGCCTGCCGCCGGACGGCCGCGGCCAGCCCGGACGCGTGCAGGTCGGCCGGCGCGAGCGCGGCGACCAGGGTGCGCGCCTCGGCCAGGTTGTCCCTGGCGGTCCGGATCACCAGGCTGAGGCGCCGGCCGGCCGCGGCGCGGTCGGTGGCAAGCTCCGACTCGGCCGCCTGGGCCAGGGCGATGATGCTGGTGAAGCCCTGTGCCAGAGTGTCGTGGATCTCCGCGGCCAGGCGAGCCCGTTCCCCCGCCACGCCCGCCTCGTGCGAGAGCCGGGCGACCTCAGCCCGGCTCGCGGACAGTTCGGCGATCATCGCGGCCCGTTCCTCGTTCTGCCGGCTGAGCCGGTCGACGTACGTGCCGACGAGGACCGCGAAAGCCAGGCCCAGCGCGGTGATCGGCAACAGTCCGTGCACCCTGCCGGTGGTGCCGTCGCGGAGCAGGGCGATACCGATCGGCAGCAGGCCGAGGACGACGACCACGGCCACGGCGGGGCGGACCGGCAGGGTCATGAAGACCATCGGCCCGAGCCCGAACAGCGCGAACGACGCGGTGTGGTCGAGCCAGACGGCGCCGAGGAACAGCGTCGCCAACCCGGCGACGAAGGCCCACTGCCGGGCCCGGCCGGCGCCGCCGAACATGCCGCGCCGGCCGAACGTGTAGTAGCCGCAGAGGGCGAGCACCAGCAGTACCGAAGCGGCAAGTGCGTGGCGGGGACCCGGTCCGTTGTCGATCGCCAGGAATGCCACGACCGCACCGACCGCGACGACGAAGAACAGGTCCCAGTGCCAGCGCGTCACCGTCGATCGTGCCAGCGGAACGTCGCCAGACTCAACGCCAGCCCGGCGAGGCACCAGGCGACGAGCACCAGCGCGGTCTTTCCGTGCTCCCATGAGCCGGCAACCTCCTGTGCGGCGAGTCGGTCGGGCAGGAACACGGAGCGGAATCCCTGCCCCATCCACTTGACGGGGAATACTGCGGAGATGTTGACCATCACCGCAGGCAGTGCGGCGATGTGGACGAAGATGCCGGACGTGAACTGCAGGACGAGCACGGGCAGGTTGAGCACCGCGGGGGCGCTGCGGGCCGATCGGGCCAGCGAGCTTGTGGCGATGCCCAGGAGGGTACAGGCGACCACCGACAGCACCAGGAGCCAAGCGAACGTCAACCACCCTGCGTATCCGGACGGCAACGGAAGGTCGAAGAGCCATGCGCCGACGGCGAGCAGCAGCGCGACCTCCGCCACGGCCGCGAACAGGACCAGCACGATCTTGCCGAGGAAGTACGCGCCCGCGTTCACCGGCGTGCCGCGCAGTCGCTTGAGGGTGCCGTCCTCCCGGTCGGCCGCGATGCCGATGCCGATGCTGATGAACGCGGTCGACAGGATGCCGTACGCGATCATGCCGGCGGCGAAGACCTGGCTGTGGGTGGTGGCGAGCGGGGGATCGACGGGGTCGGAGAAGATGGACCCCAGCAGGATCGTCAGCAGCGCCGGGAACGCGAACGTGAAGACGATCGCGTCCTTCTGCCGCAGCAGCTGGCGGATCTCGATGTGCCCGCGGGAGAGCCCCATGCGCAGCGTCGACGGCATCATGCGATCAGCCCCAGGTAGATGTCCTCCAGCGTGGGCCGGGTGACCCGGACGTCGGCCGCGTCGGCGGGGAGCTGGCCGACGAACCGGACCGGCTCGTCGGTGCGTACCTCGCGTGCCCCCGTCGCGTCCCGCCAGCTGACCGTCGCCTGCGCGTGGTCCCGGCCGCCGATCGTCGCCGGGGTGCCGGACGCGACGATCCGCCCGTTCGCGATCACCGCGAGCCGCGCCGCGAGCGCCTCGGCCTCGTCGAGGTAGTGCGTGGTCAGCAGGATCGTCGTGCCGTTCGCGGCGAGCGAGCGGATCAGCTCCCAGAACCGCCGTCGCGCCTCGGGGTCGAACCCGGTCGTCGGCTCGTCGAGGAAGACGAGCTCGGGCCCGCCGACGACGCCGAGCGCCACGTCGACCCGGCGCCGCTGACCGCCGGACAGGGTCCGGATCCGGGCGCCGGCCTGTCCGGTGAGCCCGACGGCGGCGATGACCTCGTCAGGGTCGCGCGGTGCCGGGTAGAAGCCGGCGAAGTGCCGCACCGTCTCGCGCACGGTCAGCTCGGCGGCGTCGGCCGCGCCCTGCAGCACGATGCCGATCCGCGCACGCCAGCGACGGCCGGCGGTGCCCGGGTCCTCGCCGAGGACCGCGACGGTGCCGGCGTCGCGGCGGCGGTGGCCCTCGAGGATCTCGATGGTGGTCGTCTTGCCGGCGCCGTTCGGGCCGAGCAGCGCGAATACCTCGCCCGCCGGCACCGCCAGGTCGATGCCGTCGACGGCGACCCGTCCGCGGTACGCCTTGCGAAGCCCTTGTACTTCGATCGGTGTCATACCGAAAATGCTGCCGATCACGGCCGGCCGACGGGACGACCGATGGACTGAACCCGGTTGTCAACCGATCGACGGACACCAGCAGTTGGACAGTCGAGCGAAAGACCGGCGGGAGCCTACGACGGGCCGCTCACCCCGTGCGCGACGAGCCGGCGGGATGATCGTGGGATTGCCGTCCGGGGCGGGGGAGTGCAGGCGAACGCCGATGGCGTCACCGGAGCCGGCGGCGGCCCAGGCGGAGTTGGGCACGCAGCACCTGGCGTGGGCGTAGCGGCGGGACGGGTAGCGGGTGGGCCGCGGTCGCCCGCAAGCCGTCGAGGGTCAGGGCGAGGTAGCGGCGCCAGGCGTGAGGGTCGATGGCATAGGTCGCCTCGCTGACCCGCGAGTGCGCCCAGACGATGAACGCCACGTCCTCGGCCGTGATGTCGGGGCGCAGGCTGCCCTCGGCCTGGGCCCGCTCGACGATGCGGCGGCCGAGGTCGTACGCACGTTTCCGGGCTGCTTCGATCCCGGCCGCGTACGGAAAGCGCATCGACGCGATGTCGTTGAAGGCGAGATCGCCGGCCTGCAGTTCGCAGACGCGCTCGAGGAAGAACGTGAGTCCGTCCCAGGCCGGCTCGATCACCACGGCGGCCTCTGCCGCTTTGATCCAGGCCCGCTTCTTCTCCGCCATGACGGCCCCCACCAGGTCCATCCGCGTGGGGAAGTGGCGGTACAGCGTGCCGATCGCCAACCCGGCCCGGCGGGCAATGCCTTCCAGCGGCGCGTCGAGGCCCTCCTCCGCGAACACCGTCCTGGCGGCGTCGAGCAGTGCGGCCCGGTTGCGTTGGGCGTCCTTGCGCAGTGGAGCGATCGATGGCTTGCGTGTCGTCACTCGCGCAGCCTACAACCTGAGGACACCCTCATATTTAGTCGACGAAGATGAGGCATGCCTCGATTTCGGACAAAAACCAGTGCTCCGGCCCATTGCGGGACAACACCGAAGCGGCCTAGCCTTTCGTCAACCCGACCAGGACGCCGAATCCCGCACCCGGGCGGTGCGGCGGGTCCGGCGGCACAGTGCGCACATCGAGCTGACTCATTGCACCCCGCGGAGGGAAGCACCATGTCACGGTACGAGTGGAATCAAACCAACCCGGGGATCAGCCGGCTCAAGGCGGCCGTGGCCGCGACCCGCTCGAATGTCATCACCCACGAGATGTACTCCCGCCTGAACTCGCACGCGGCCATCGTCACCTTCATGGAGCACCACGTGTACGCCGTGTGGGACTTCATGTCGCTGCTGAAGTCGCTGCAGCGCAGCCTGACCTGCGTCGATGTTCCGTGGGTGCCGACCGGCCCGACCTCGAGCCGGCGCCTGATCAACGACATCGTCCTGGTGGAGGAGAGCGACGAACTGGGAGGCGGGTTCATCAGCCACTTCGAGCTCTACCTGCAGGGTATGACCCAGGCCGGGGCCGACACGACGGTCATCGAGCCGTTCATCGACCTGATCCGCGCCGGCACGCCGGTGCCGGAAGCCCTGCTGGCGCTGCCCGTGCCCGCGCCGTCCGCCGAGTTCGTCCGCGGCACCTGGACATTCATCCAGACCCTGCCGCTGCACTGCCAGGCCGCGGCGTTCGCGTTCGGCCGCGAAGACCTCATCCCCGATATGTTCCAGCAGGTCGTCGACGTCAACGAGAGCGTCGGCCGGCTCGACCTCTTCGTCGACTACCTGCGCCGGCACATCCAGGTCGACGACGAGGAACACACCCCGATGGCCATGCAGATGCTGGCGGATCTGTGCGGTGACGACGAGGCCAAGTGGCAGGAGTGCGTCGGGGCCGTCATC
The DNA here is from genome assembly GCF_040682015.1 of Dactylosporangium sp. NPDC051485. NCBI lineage: Bacteria > Bacillati > Actinomycetota > Actinomycetes > Micromonosporales > Micromonosporaceae > Dactylosporangium > Dactylosporangium sp. NPDC051485. The sequence continues at coordinate 71,248 of NZ_JBFAZW010000013.1, read as the reverse complement.
GCCACCCTGAACGCCCGCGTGCGACTCTGGGACGGGATCACCGCAGCCATCAAGGAGCCGGCGGCCAGCCTGGCCGGGCAGGCTTCGTAGCCGGACCTGGACCGGCAGGTCGCCCGGGTCACGGTGTGGGCTACCGGGCAGCGTCGGGCGCCGGCGCCCAGGAAATCTCTGGCGCGCCGGCCACGGCGCCGAGCTTGTCGGGGTTGGCCAGCAGGAAGATGCGCCGGATCGCGTCGGCGTCCACGTCGAGCACCAGCAGGTGCCGCGACCGGGGGTACATGATCAGCATGGCCGGTGCGGCGTTGACCTCCAGCGGCACGGCCCGCAGTGCTGGCTGGCGCGAGTAGATCGCGGCGAAGAGCCGGGCCACCTTCGACGCCGAGCGGATCGGCCGCAGCGCGGCCCGGACCCGGCCGCCGCCGTCGGACCAGCTGACCACGTCCGCGTGCAGCAGGCTGTGCAGCCGGGTCATGTCACCCTCGCGGGCGGCGGCGACGAAGTCGCCAAGCAGCCGCCGGTGCTCGGCCGGCGTGGGCGTGAACCGGGCCCGCCCGTCGCGCAGCGCCCGTTCGGCCCGGTGGTGCAGCTGCCGGCAGTCCTCGACGGTGCGCTCGACGATGCCGGCGATCTCGTCGTACGTCAGGTCGAAGGCGCTGCGCAGCACGAACACGGCGCGCTGCGGCGGGGTCAGCTGCTCCATGAGGTGCAGCACGGCGATCGAGAGGTCTGAGGTGTCCACCGCGCCGAACGGGCCTGGGTCGGTGGCGACCGGCTCCGGCAGCCACTCGCCGACGTAGCTCTCCCGCCGGGCCCGGCGCGCCCGGAGCTGATCGACGGCCAGCCGCGCCACCACCCTGGTCAGGTAGCGGCGCGGCTGCGTGACGGCCGCCCGGTCGGTGCCGGTCCAGCGCAGGTAGGCATCCTGGAGCACATCGTCGGCGTCGTGCACGCTGCCCAGCAGCCGGTACGCCAGCCCCAACAGCATGGGTCGATGCCGGACGAACTCGTCCGCATCCGGCGCGATCACCGGATACGTGGTCACGTCAGGGCCGGCGGCTGCCGTCGGACGGAGATGACGATCCGGTTCCACACATTGATGGTGCCAATCGCGAGAATGAGGTTGGCGACCTCCTCCTGCGACCAGTGCTTGACCGCGTCATCCCACACGTCGTCGGGCACCCCGTGGTCGCCGAGCCGGGTCACCGCGTCCGTCAGCGCGAGCGCGGCCCGCTCTCGCGCGTCGAAGAACGGCGCCTCCCGCCACGCCGCCACCGCGAGCAACCGGCGTTGGTCCTCGCCGTCGGCGAGGGCCTCCTGGGCGTGCATGTCGAGGCAGAACGCGCACCCGTTGAGCACCGAGGCGCGCACCTTGATCAGGTGCAGCACCGTCGCATCGACCGTCGACCGCGTGTACTTCTCCAGCTGTGACAGTGCGGCGTAACCCGCCGGTACCAGGTCCATCCAGGACATCCGTTGACTCATACGGCAACGACGGATCCCGCGGGCCCCGGCGTGACACCACCGCCTGTGACGCGCGTCATAGCGGTGAACCGGGCTCCCGGCCGTCGATGCTAGGGTCGGTGGGCCGAATGACCCCCGCAAGGAGCTGAGGATGCCCGGTCGTCCGCGCACGCGTTGACGCATCGGCCGTACATCGGCCCGGTCATCGCGTGCTGCCCCGAATCGCGCGGCACAGCGAGTACACCCGTCTGCATTGGCATTGCGTCGTTCGCGATGCGGATGGACGGGCCCTTGTCTTCGGCTACCCCAAAGGGGTCTCCTGTGTCGTCCGCTTCCTCAGCCGTATCCGATTCCGGGCAGCCCGTTGCGTCGCCCCTGTGGCGCAACGCCGACTTCCGCAGGCTCTGGGTCGCTCAGACGTCCTCACAACTGGGCGAGCACGCGAGCCTGGTGATCCTGCCGCTGATCGCCGTCCTGACGCTCAACGTCGACCCGGGCCAGCTCGGCGTCCTGCGCGCGGTCGGGCAGGCGCCGCTGCTGCTGCTGTCGCTCCTCGCCGGCGCGTGGGTGGACCGATGGCGCGGCCGGACCGTCATGGTGCTGGCGGACCTCGGCCGGGCCTTGGCGCTCGGGGGAGCCGCCGCGGCCGCCGTCATCGGCGGGACCGGCCTGCCGACGCTGCTCGTCGTGGCCTTCGCCGTCGGGACGATGTCGGTGTTCTTCGACGTTGCCTATCAAGCCTTTCTGGTACGGCTACTGCAACGCGACCAGCTACTGCGCGGCAACAGCGCGATCGAGGGGAGCCGGTCCGCGGCCCAGATCGGCGGCCCTGCGCTCGGCGGGGCACTGGTGTCGCTGCTGTCGGCGCCGATCGCGGCCGCGTCCAACGCGCTGCTGTTCGCGTTGTCGTGCGTGTCGATCGCGCGGATCCGGCACCGCGAAGCGATCCCCGAGCACGCGGGCCGGCCCGCCCGGCTGTGGCGGCAGATTCACGAGGGCCTCCGCTTCGTCGTCGGCGACACCTGGCTGCGCACCATCTGCCTCGCCTCGGCCGCGTTCCAGTGCTCGTTCGCCGCCCTGATGACCGCCTACCTGATCTTCCTGACCCGGGAGCTGCACCTGCCGGGCGGCGCCGTCGGGCTCGCCCTCGCGGCGACCGGCCCGGGGGCCCTCGTAGGCTCGCTGCTCGCCGCCCGCCTGCCGGGCCGGTTCGGTTACGGCGCGGTGCTGGTATCCGCGGCGGCGGCCGGCGACGGCGTGCTGCTGTTCGTGCCCGCGCTGCACGGCCCCCCGGCGGTGACGATCCCCCTGCTCATCGCGGTCAACTTCGGGTACGGCACCTTCGGGCAGCTGGTCAACGTCACGGTCATGGCCGTCCGGCAGGCCGTGACCCCGGACCGGATGCAGGGCAGGGCCTCCGCGACGATCACGTTCGTCGGCATGGGCCTGACCCCGCTCGGCTCGCTGCTCGGCGGCTTCCTCGCCGGCGAGCTGGGGCTGCGCACCGCCATCCTGGTGGCCGGTGCCGGCCTGATGCTGTCCCCCCTGATCATTGGCCTGTCCCCGCTCGCCCGCCTCGGCCGGGACCTTCCCCGGCCGGAGGCCGGCTGACAACGGCGTCGGCGGGGGCCCGCCATCGAGCGCCATCAGGGCTGCTTGGGCGTCCTGATCACGAGGACGGCGATGAGCAGGGCGTGCAAGGACTCCTGTCCCGGCCGTGACCCTCCTCGCCCGGCCGCCAGGATCAACCGGTCGCGCGAGCCCGGGCAGCGGTAGCGGCGTCCGCCGCCTCCTGGAAGTCGACGATGGCCCCGCCGTAGTCCCTCGCCCAGTTCGTCAGGACCTCGATGGGCTCGACGAGGGTCCGGCCCAGGTCGGTGAGGCTGTACTCGACCCGCCGTGGCGCTTCGGCACGGCGTTCGACCAGGCCGTACTGCTGGAGCCGGCGCAGCGTCTGGGTGAGGACCTTGCGCGAGATGCCGCCGATGAGGTCGACGAGCTCACCGTGCCGGCGAGGCTGATGGCTGAGACCGAAGAGCACGAGCACGGCCCATTTGTCGGAGATGATCTCGACCGCCAGGCGCGTGGGGCAGTCGGCGAGAAAGGCTGGTCCAGCCGCGTTCTGCATGAACGTCGAAGGTACCAGGAGGTAACCCACGGCTCCGTACCGTCATCCGCGAGCAACGAAACCAGCACCGGATGCGAAGGAGTCACCATGTCACGAGTCGTCGTGTTCGACGAGTTCGGCGGGCCGGGGGTCATGCACGTCGTCGAGGAGCCGGTCGTCGAGCCCGCGGCCGGCGAGGTGCGGATCAGGATCGAAGCGTTCGCCGTCAACCCGCTCGACCAGATGATGCGTTCCGGCGCCTCGCCCGCACCCGTCCCCCTGCCACACGCTCGCCTCGGCGTCGAAGGAACCGGCGTCATCGACGCGCTGGGCCCCGAGGTCGCCGGGCTGGAGATCGGCGATCCGGTCATCCTCGCGGCCATTCCGGACGCGAGCGTCACGGGCAGCTACGCCGAGTACACCACGGTCCCCGCGAGCCGGGTCCTCGCCCGGCCGGCCGGGCTCGGCATCACCGAGGCGGCGGCGATCTGGGTCGCGTACTCCACCGCCTACGGCGCGCTCGTCGAGAAGGCGAGGATGCGGCCCGGCGACCACGTCCTCATCACCGCCGCGTCCGGCGGCGTCGGCCGGGCGGCGATGCAGATCGCCAACCAGATCGGCGCCGTGCCCATCGCCGTCACCCGGCACACTGCGAAGCGGGACGAGCTGCTCGCCGCCGGCGCCGCCGCGGTCATCGCCACCGACCACGCGGACGTCGTCGAAGCCGTCCGCCACCACACCGGCGGGACCGGCGCCGACATCGTCCTCGACCTTGTCATGGGCCCCGGCCAGCAGGATCTCCTCAAGGCGGCCCGCCCCGGCGCAACGCTGGTCGCCGCGGGCTTCCTGGACCCTCGGCCCACCCCCTTCCCGAGCGGCGCGCCGCTCACGATCTTCAGCTACGGCAGCTTCGAGCACACCCTCGACGCCGTCGTGGTGCGGCGCATGGCGGCCTTCCTGAACGCCGGGGTACGCCTCGGTGCACTGCGGCCCGCCATCGACAGGGTGTTCACCCTCGACGACGTCGTCGAGGCGCACCGCCACCTCGAGCAGGGGCTCCACGCCGGGAGGAAGATCGTCGTCACGGTCTGAGAACGGACCGCCCGTGGGGGACGGCTGTTCGGTCAGGTCTGCTGTCTCACACCCGCCAGTTGCGTCGGCCCAGGTCGCCGCCAAGGTGACACTGGGCGACGTGGCGGTCACGTGCATGGTGCGGGTCGAGGCCGTCAACGGGCGGCCGGACGCTGGAGCGCCGCGCCTGCCCGCCGCCCGGCCTCACCAAACTCGGTTAGGGGGCGCGTCGACCCGGCCATGTTCGAGCCCCGGCCGGCCCCCGCTCCGGGCGAGCCGCACGGGCCGGTCGTCCGCCTGGCGCCCGGGTCACCGGCCTGGGCAAGGTCCGCCCGCGGGTCATCCCCGGGCACCGGCCGTACTACCTCATCACCGAGGAGACCGCGCCCGCCCCGCAGGGCGCGTCGCTGGGCTGGCTCATCCAGCTCGACGGCGACGTGCACCGCAACGCCTTCCTGAACTCGCCGTGGGTCAAGGCGGTGCTGCCGATCCGCCCGGGCCGCGAGCGCGAGGCGATGGCGTGGCTGCGCCGCCCGGAGGTCGCGGGCAGTGACGGCCTGGACGAGCCGTATCCGTTCGACGCCGCCCAGGACCCGCCGGAGTACCGCGGCCAGAGCATCGGCCAGGTGCTGCTGCTCATCGCCGACAAGATCCGCGCCGAGCACGAGGCCTCGCTGACCCCGGTCCCGGCGCTGAACAACGAGCTGACCCTGCCCACCGAGACGGTGTTCAGCAAGGGCTTCGACCCGCTGGAGGGCGGCATCAAGTTCGGCGCGGCGCCGTTCGCGGTGTTCAGCCAGTGGATGGAGATCCTGCCGACGGACCAGGTGGTCGCCACCGAGTACCAGATCCCGTAGGCGTGAGGCCGTAGACGCGCGCCGCGTTGCCGCCGAAGAGCAGCTCGAGTTCGCCCGCGTCCAGCGGGGGCAGCGCGGCGGTCAGGCCCGCCAGCATCGCCTCGTACGAGCCGGCGAGCAGGCAGACCGGCCAGTCCGAGCCGTACAGCAGCCGCTGCGGCGTGAACCAGTCCACGACCCGGCCGACGAACGGGCGCAGGTCCTCGGCCGTCCACGCGCCCCAGTCCGCCTCCGTGACCATCCCGGACAGCTTGACCGACACGTTCGGCTCGGCGGCGAGGGCCGGCATCGCCCGCAGCCACTCCTCGTCGCGGCCCTCGGCGATGCGCGGCTTCGCGATGTGGTCCAGGACGAAGCGCAGCTGCGGGAAGCGGCGGACCGCGTCGGTGGCGGCCGGCAGCTCCCGGGCCCGGACCAGCAGGTCGTACGCGAGCCCGCGGCGCTGCACGGCGGCCAGGCCGCGCCGCACGTCCTCGCGCCGCAGCCAGTCCGGGTCCGGCTCGTCGTGGACCTGGTGGCGTACCCCGGCCAGCCACCGGCCGGTCGGGCCGCCGAGCAGCTCGTCGAGGTCGTCGCCGACGGACGGGGAGGTCAGGTCGACCCAGCCGACCACCCCGCGCACGGCGTCGTTCGCCGCCGCCACCTCGAGGAACTCGCGGGTCTCGGCGAGGCTGGACAGCGTCTGCACGAGCACGGTCCCGTCGACGTCCGCGGCGCGCAGGCTGGGCAGCAGGTCCTGCGGGCCGAACGCGCGGCGCACGGGGTCCATCGCCTCGCCCGCCATCCACGGGTAGGTGTAGCGGGCCGGGTCCCAGAAGTGCTGGTGGGCGTCGATGCGGTGCACGGTGGCCTCCTGACGGCGGCGTCGGGGGTGTGCCGGTCGGCCGCAGCATAGATCGCCACGCCGCGGCCGGCCGAGACGGGCTAGACGAGCAGGTCGGACGACTCCCAGGGGCCGACGGCCGTGCGGTTGGCGATCAGCGGCTGCGCGCCGGGCTGAAGTTGTCGCCCAGGCGGGACCAGTACATGTACTGACGACAATTGCTTTGGCATGGTTCTTCCTTTCCGGTTCGACACCGGTAATGGGGGGTGTAAACCAGCCGGAACCGAACCTGGCCAGGTGATTCGAATGCGTCGATGGTGTCTCTCGGAACTCGTCGATCCGTATGGCGAATGCCTAGGAGTCGCCGGATCTCCGGCTCCGCCAGCGCAGCAGCCCGTCCGCGGCGGCGGCCAGGAAAATGAACGCGCCGGTGACGATCTGCTGGTCGAAACTCGCCAGCCCGAGCAGGCTCATCCCGTTGGACAGCAAGCCCAGGAACAGCACGCCGATGCCGGTGCGCACGAGGCTGCCCTGCCCGCCGGTGAGGCGGGTGCCGCCCAGCACGACGGCGCCGACGATGTTGAGCAGCAGCGGGCTGCCCATGCTCGCCCCGGCGCCGGCCAGCCCCGAGGTGAGCACCATGCCCGCGATCGCCGAGAACAGCCCGGCCACGGCGTAGACGCTCGCCCGGGTGCGGGCCACGTCGACGCCGCTGATCCGGGCGACCTCGGCGCTGGCCCCCACGTGCACGACGCGCCGGCCCCAGGCGGTGCGCGTCAGCGCGACCTGCGCGACGACGTAGAGGGCGATGGCGAGCCACACGGCGTAGGGCACCCCGGCGGGGCCGTCGATGCTGAAGCGGATGAAGCCGATGGGCACCGGCGCGATCGTGCGGCCGTGGCTGAGCAGGGTGGTGCATCCGCTCACGACGTACAGCGCGGCGAGCGTGACGGCGAACGGCACCACGTTGAGCCGCGCCACGACGACCCCGACGGCCAGGCCGATCGCGGTCCCGGCGAGCAGCCCCGCGGCGATGCCGGCGGCCAGGCTGCCGCTGCTGGTGAGGACCCAGGCGCCGGCGACGCCGCTGGCCCCGATCACGCTGCCGGTCGACAGGTCGATGCCACCGGTGAGGATCACGAACGTCGCGCCGATCGCCGCGATGGCGACGACCGCCGACTGGCTCAGCACGTTGGTCAGGTTCGACGCGGTGAGCAGGCCGTCGGTCATGACGCTGAGCACCGCGACCAGCGCGACCAGCGCCGGCAGCATCGCGAGGTCGGCGAGCCACTCCGGGCGGCGCACCGGCCGCCCGGCGGCGGGGGGAGCGGCGGAGGGCTCCGTGACGGAGCCCTCCGCGCGAGCGGGCTCAGGACGCACAGCCCCACACCTGCGAGCTGGTCGTGGCGTAGTTGGCCTGGTTGAGCGTCAGGCCCTTGGCCTGGACCGCCTTCGGCGCGACCGGCTGGCCGCCCAGTGCCGTGGTGACCGCGGCGATCGACTGCTTGCCGAACTCATCGACGGGCGTGGCGATGTCGGCGTCGAGGGTCTTGGCCTGCATGGCCTTGCAGCCGTTCTGGTCCCCGTCGATGGTCACCAGGAACACGTGCTTGGGGTCGCCGATCGGCGCGAGCCGGCCGGCCGCGGTCAGCGCCGACTGCACGGAGGGCAGCAGGAAGTCGGACGGGACGTAGATCGCGTTGATCGTGGGGTCCTTCTGCAGCGCGTTCGAGGTCCCGTCGAGCGCCTGCGCCGGGTTCCAGTCGGTGGGCACCTGGCTGACGATGGTGACGCCGGGCTGGCCCGCGAGCGCCGCGTTGAACCCGTCGCGCCGCCCGATCGCGTTCTGGTCGGTCAGCCCGCCGACCAGCTCCAGTACCTTCAGCGGCGCGGTCTTGGCCGCCGCGAGGAACTCGGCCGCGACCGCCTTGCCGTCGGCGACCGGGTCGCCGGTGATCTGGAACGTGACGTTCGCCTGGTCGGCGACCGCGCGGTCGATCGCCAGGAACGGCACGTTGCGCGCCTTGGCCAGGCTCGCCGACGCGGCGATCTGCTGGCCGTCCTGCGCGATGACGATCACCGCGGAGACCTTCTTCGTCTGGATCAGGTCCTGGATCTGCGAGGCCTGCTTCTGGGCGTCCTGGTCGGCGACGGCGAACTCCACCGAGTACCCGGCGGCGTCGGCGGCCTTCTGGATGGCCGCCTTCTCCGCCTGGCGGATGGCGTTGAGCAGGTCGAAGCTCACACCGATCGTGCGCTTCTTGCCGGAGCCCGAGCCGTTTGCGGCGTCCGAGCCCCCGGTCGAGCTGCAGGCGGTGAGCGTCAGCGACGCCGCGGCGAGCGCGGCCAGTACACGGGCGACAGCGAACCGTTGCACGACAACTCCATTCGATTGCTGCATCTGGGGGTGTGGGTCACGCCGGCGTCGCGCGGCCGGTCAGCCGCGCCGCCTGCGCAAGATTTCGCCACCGCGCCGCGGCGGCCAGGACCGCGGCGAGCAGCACGCCGCCGCGGACGATGTCGAAGACGTACGGCGAGGCGCCGGAGAAGACCAGGCCGGTCTGGACCGTGGTGAGCACCAGGGCGCCCAGGACGGTGCCGCCGATGCTGCCCCGCCCGCCGAGCAGGGTCGTCCCGCCCAGCACGACCGCCGTGATGACCGTCAGCTCGTAGCCCTGGCCGATGGACGGCTGCACGGCCCCGAGGCGGGCGGTCTGGGTGAGCGAGGCGACCGCGGCCAGCAGGCCGGCCGCCACGTAGGCCCCGACGAGCACCCCGCGCACCGGCAGGCCGGCGTTGCGCGCTGCGTCGGGGCTGGAGCCGACCGCCTGCACGTAGCGGCCGAAGGTGGTGCGGCGGAAGACGAACGCGCCGGCGAGCGCCACCGCCGCCGCGAGCAGGACCGGCGCGGGCACGCCGAGCAGGGCGGCGGTACCGATGCCGCGCAGCTTCGCGGGCAGGTCGATGTTCTGCTGGCCGGTGACGTGGCCGCCCGCGCCGCGGAACATCTGCATCGTCGCGAGGGTGACGATGAGCGCCGGCACCCGGGTGAAGGCGACCGCGAGCCCGTTGAGCAGGCCCATGAGGACGCCCGCCAGGCACACGACGGCGAAGACCGCGGCGGTGGGCAGGCCGGCGACCGCCCGGGCGGACTCGATCGCCGCGGCCAGGAACAGCATCGACCCGACGGACAGGTCGATCCCGGCTGTCATGATCACGTAGGCCATGCCGACGGCGGCGATGACGAGCGGGCTCGCCTGCACGGCGATGTTGCGGAGGTTGGCGACGGCGGCGAACTCGTGGTAAGCGGCCGAGAGGCCCAGCAGCAGGACCAGCAGCACCGGCAGCAGCGGCTCGCGCCGCACGGCCGCGCGCAGCCGTGTGGCGACGGCCGGCGGGTTCACGCGGCGCCGCCGGTGGCGAGCCGGATCACGGCCTCCTGCGTGGCGTGCGCGCGGTCGAGAATGCCGGTGAGGCGGCCGTCGTGCATGACCCCGACCCGGTGGCTGAGCCCGAGGACCTCCTCCATCTCCGAGCTGATGAGCAGGATCGACGTGCCCTCCCGGGCGAGGTCGGCGAGCAGCCGGTAGATCTCGGCCTTGGCGCCCACATCGATGCCGCGCGTCGGCTCGTCGAGGATGATCAGGCGCGGGCGGCCGGCCAGCCACTTGCCGATGACCACCTTCTGCTGGTTGCCCCCGCTCAGCGACCCGCCGGCGGCGCCCAGGCCGCCGCGGGCGACCAGGCGCACCCGGCGGGCCAGCTCCTCGGTCAGGCGCCGCTCGCGGCCGTCGTCGAGCCAGCCGGTGCGCCGGGACCGGCAGACCGCGTCGAGCTCCACAATGGACAGGCTCTCCCGGATCGGCCGGTCCAGGAACAGCCCCTCATGCCGCCGGTCCTCGGTGACGAACGCCATGCCGGCCGCGATGCACGCGCGCACGCTGCCGCGGCGCAGCCGCCGCCCGCCGACCTCGACCCGGCCGATGCCGCCGGCCAGCCCGAAGATCGCCCGGGCGACCTCGGTGCGCCCGGAGCCCATCAGCCCGGCCAGCCCGAAGATCTCCCCCTCGGCGATGTCGAACGAGACGCCCGCGACCCGGGCGCCGTCGCCCAGGTCGCGCACGGTCAGCGTCGTGGCCTCCCGCGGCGGCGCCAGCGGCGGGTGGCCCTGGGCGAGCTCCCGGCCCACCATCAGCGACTCCAGCGCGGCCCGGTCGAGCTCGGCGGTCGGCCGGTCCGCCACGACGCGCCCGTCGCGCATGACCACGATCCGCTGCGTGAGCCGGGCGATCTCCTCGAGGTAGTGCGAGATGTAGAGCACGGCGACGCCGTCGGCGCGCAGCTGCTCCACGATCCCCATGACCAGCTCGCGCTCGGCGAGGTTGAGCGACGCGGTCGGCTCGTCGAACACGACCGCGCGCGGCTGCGCGGCGAGCGCCTTGGCGATCTCCACCAGCTGGCGCTGCCCGGCCGACAGGTCGCGCACGAGCGCCTCGGGACCGAAGCCGGCCCCGACCCGCTGCAGCACGGGGGCGGCCGCCCGGCGCAGCTGTCCGGGGCGGACCGTGGCGCGGCCGGGCGAGCGGAGCCGGTCGATGAGGATGTTCTCGGCCACGGTGAGGTCCGGGAACAGGCTCGTCTCCTGGTGCACGGTGGCCACGCCGGAGTGCTTGGCGCCGCCGACGCCGTGGACGGCGGGCGCCCCGGCGTAGCTCACGTGGCCGGCGTCGGGGCGCAGGGCCCCGCCGATGATGTTCTTGATGGTGGACTTGCCGGCGCCGTTCTCCCCGACCAGCCCGACGACCTCGCCGCCGGAGACGGTGAACGACACGCCGTCCACGGCGGCGATCCCGCCAAACGACTTCGACACGCTGCCGACCGCGATCGCCGGATGCGCCACGGTCAGCTCGCCGTCATGATCGACACGGACATCACAGCCTCCAGTGCGCGTCGGGGCCGCCGTCCGGGCCCGAGGTGCAGCCGACGTTACGCCCGGCGATCATGCCGGTGAAGCGCATGTTTCGGGCCGCGCCGATCCGAAATTCGGATCGGCCGATCGCGTCCCCGCGACTATTCGAGATACGGATCGTGGCGTTTCGTTAGTCACGCTTCGCCGGTACGTCGCGGCCACCTATGGTCGGTGCCATGACACACCCGCTTCGCGGCACCGAATTCGGGCCCGGTCGATTTCCCGGCGAGTTTCCGGGCGAGCAGGAAAGCAACTCCCTCGGGATCGAGGCGGCCGCATTCCACGGCGCCCGGCGGGCGTTTTCATGACGACAACCGCACCGTCCGGCGCCGTGGAGCCGCTGGTGCCGATGGCGGGGGTGGACGACGTCGGGCTGGTCGTCGCCGACGTCGCCCGCGGCACGCCGGTGCGCACCTCGGCCGGCGTGCTCGCCGCGGCCGACGACATCCCCGCCGGGCACAAGGTCGCCGTCCGGGCCGTCGCCGCGGGCGCGCCGGTGCGCAAGTACGGCGAGGTGATCGGCACGGCCCGGCGGGACATCGCGCCGGGTGCCCACGTCCACCTGCACAACCTCGGCGTCGGCCCGCACACCGCGGGGGGCGCCGCCTTCCGGGCGCCGGCCGCGTGGAGCCCGCCGGCCGCGCCGACGCGCGAGCACTTCCTGGGCTACCGCCGCGCCGACGGCCGGGCGGCGACGCGCAACTACGTCGCCGTGCTGCCGACCGTCAACTGCTCGGCGACGGTCGCCCGGATGGTCGCCCAGGCCGCCAACGCCCGGTATGCGGGCGCGCCCGGGCTCGACGGCGTCATCGCGCTGACCCACGACCTGGGCTGCGGCATGGCCGAGGGCACCGCCGGCGACGACATCCTGCGACGCACCCTGCGCGGGTACGCCGAGCACGCGAACATCGCCGCGGTGCTGACGATCAGCCTGGGCTGCGAGGTCAACCAGCCCGAGCACGTCTTCGGCGGGCAGGCCCCGGCCGCGACGCTCGGCATCCAGGAGCTCGGCGGGACGGTGTCGACCGTCAACGCCGCGCTGGAGCGGGTCGCGGAGATGGTCGCCGGGCTCGCGGCGCTGCGCCGCGAGCCCATCGACGTCGCCGAGCTGGTGCTGGGGCTGCAGTGCGGCGGCAGCGACGCCTACTCGGGCCTGACCGCCAACCCGACCCTCGGCGTGGCGGCCGACCTGCTCGTCGCGGCCGGCGGCCGGGTCATCCTCGGCGAGACCCCGGAGATCTACGGCGCCGAGCACCTGCTGCGCGACCGGGCCGCCACGCCCGGGGTCGCCCGGCGCATCGACGAACTGATCGCGTGGTGGCAGGACTACACGGCCCGCAACGGCGCGGCGATGGACAGCAATCCGTCCGCGGGCAACAAGGCCGGCGGCATCACGACGATCTGGGAGAAGTCGCTCGGCGCGGTCCTCAAGGGCGGCACCAGCCCCCTCAACGACGTCGTGGGCTACGCCGAGCCGGTCACCACCGCCGGGCTGACCTTCATGGACACCCCCGGCTACGACCCGGTGTCGGCGACCGGCATGGTGGCCGGCGGGGCGAACCTGCTGGCGTTCACCACCGGCCGGGGCTCGGTGTTCGGGTCCCGCCCCACCCCGTGCTTCAAGATCAGTACGACCTCCCGGCTGTACGAGCGCATGCGCGGCGACATGGACTTCGACGCCGGCCCCGCGATGTCGCGCGACGAGCAGATCCACCATGGCGTGCGCATGTTCGAGGCCCTGGTGGACATGGCGTCCGGCACGCCGAGCAAGTCCGAGACCCTCGGCTTCGGCACCGAGGAGATCGTTCCGTGGCGGCTGGGCGCCGTCGTCTGAGCGCCGAACCGTTCTGTACCGCACGAGAGGTCACACGATGAGATTCAGCGACAAGGTCGCCGTGGTCACCGGCGCCGACTCCGGCATCGGCCGGGCCACCGCCACGCGGCTGCTGGCCGAGGGGGCCACCGTCTACGCCGCCGACGTGCGGCACACCGACCCGTGGCCCGACACCGGCGACGGGCGGCTGCGCCGGCTCGACCTCGACGTCGCCGACGCGGGCGCCCCCGAGCGGCTGGCGGCCCGGCTGCGCGAGGAGGCCGGGCGCGTCGACGTGCTGTGCAACGTCGCCGGCATCCTGCACATCGCCCCGTTCCTGGAGGTCGGCCGGGCCGACTGGGACCGGGTGCTCGCGGTGAACCTGACCGGCGTCTTCTTCCTGAGCCAGGCCGCCGCCCGCATCATGGTCGAGCAGGCGGTCGCGGGGCGCATCGTGAACGTCTCGTCGGTGCACGCCGTGGTGTCCGAGCCGAACGCGGCGCCGTACACGGCGACCAAGGGCGGGCTGGAGGCGATGACCCGCACGATGGCCTCCGAGCTCGCGCCGCACGGCATCACCGTGAACTGCGTGCGCCCCGGCGCCACCCGCACCCGGATGAGCGAGCCCATCTACACCCCGCAGATCGTCCGGTCGCTGCACGCGAAGATCCCGCTGGGGAAGATCGCGCCGCCGGAGTGGGTCGCCGCGGCCATCTGCTACCTCGCCTCCGACGAGGCGTGCTACACCACCGGCGCCTGCCTCGACGTCGACGGCGGGTACGCCATGGACGGCTCGCTGCCCGGGACGGCGTACGCATGAGCGCGGTCGCCATGGTGACCGGCGCCGCGTCCGGCATCGGCCGGGCCACCGCCGAGTGGATGGCCCGCGACGGCTACGAGGTCGCCCTGATCGACCTCGACGAAGCCGGCCTGGCCGCGACCCGCGCCGGTATCGAGCGCCTCGGCGGCAAGGCGCACGAGTTCGCGCTGGACCTGTGCGACCCGCTCGCGGTCGGCTCGGTCGCCCGGGAGATCGCGGTGACCATCGGCGCCCCGCAGGTGCTGGTGAACGTGGCCGGCATCGGCGTGGCCGCGACCGTGCTGGAGACCAGCGACGAGGACTGGAGCAGGGTGCTGGCGGTGAACCTCACCGGCCCGTTCCTCACCACCCGGGCGACGCTGCCGCTGATGCTCGACCGCGGCAGCGGCGTGATCGTCAACATCGCCTCGGTCGGCGGCCTGGTCGGGCTCGCGCGCCGGGCCGCGTACTGCGCCTCGAAGGCCGGCCTCATCGGGCTCACCAAGGCCATCGCGGTGGACCACGCCGGGGACGGCATCCGCTGCGTGGCGATCTGCCCCGGCACGGTGGAGACCGAGTGGATCGGCAAGATCGTCGCGGGCGCACCCGACCCGGCGGCCACCCGCGCGGCGATGGCGGCGCGGCAGCTCGACGGCCGGATGGGCACGCCCGACGAGATCGCCGCGATGGTGTCCTTCGTCGCCGGCCCGCACGGCCGCTTCATCAACGGCGCGGCCCTCGTCCTCGACGGCGGGATGACCGCGGCATGACGGCCGCGGCCGGCACCGACGCCCCGGCGATCGCCGCCGACCTCGGCCGCATCGTCGGGGCGGCGAACGTGGAGGTACGCCCCGCGGCCCTCGTGCCCTACCGGACCGACGCCACGTTCGGCTTCACCGGCACGCCACAGGCCGTCGTGCGCCCCGGGACCGTCGAGGAGGTGGCGCGGGTCCTGGCCTGGGCCAACGGGCGCGGGGTCCCCGTCGTGCCGCGCGGCGCGGGCACCAGCCTCGCCGCCGGCGCGGTGCCGATCCGCGGTGGCATCGTGCTCGCCCTGACCCGGATGAACCGCATCGTGTCGATCGACCCGGTCGACCTGACCGCCGTCGTGCAGCCCGGCGTCACGACCCAGGACCTGGCCCGCGCCGCGGCCGGGCACGGCCTGCACTACCCGCCCGACCCCGGCAGCCAGCGGGTGTCCACGCTCGGCGGCAACGTCGCCACCAACGCCGGCGGCCTGCACGGGCTCAAGTACGGCAACACCGGCGGCTACGTCCTGGGCGTGCAGGCCGTCCTCGCCGACGGCGAGGTCATCCGCGCCGGGGGCCGGCTGCTCAAGGACGTCGCCGGCTACGATCTCGTCCGGCTGCTCACCGGCTCGGAGGGCACCCTGGCGGTGCTCACCGAGCTGACGCTGGCCCTGCGCCCGGCCCCGGCGGCCAGCAGCACCGGCCTCGCGTACTTCGCCGGCCTGGAGGCGGCCAGCGACGCGGTGCGCGGCGTCATCGGTGCCGGCATCCTCCCGGCGACGCTGGAGTTCCTCGACGCCACGTGCATCCGGTCCGTGGAGGCCTACGCGCACCTCGGCCTGGACACGACGGCCGGGGCGATGCTGCTGTTCGGCGACGACGGCAGCGACGCCGAGGTGCGCCGGACGGTACCGGCGATGGCCGCGGTGATGCGCGAGCACGCCGCGTCCTCGGTGCAGGTCGCCACCGCCGCGGCCGAGTCGGACGCGCTGCTCGCGGCGCGCCGCTGCGCGCTGCCGGCGCTGTCCCGCCTCGGCGGGGCGACCATGCTCGAGGACGTCGGCGTGCCGCGCTCGCGCCTGCCCGAGCTGGTCCGGCGCATCGACGCGATCGCCGGGCGGCACGGGGTCACCATGGCGACCTTCGGCCACGCCGGCGACGGCAACGCCCACCCGGTTGGCTGCTTCGACCCCGCCGACGCCGGGCAGCGCGCCCGGGTCGCGGCCGCGTTCGACGACGTCTTCGCCGCCGCGGTCGAGCTGGGCGGCACCATCACCGGCGAGCACGGCGTCGGCGCGGCGAAGCTGCCGTACCTGCAGTCCCAGCTCGGCGGCGCGCAGACCGCCCTGCTGAGCAGGATCAAGCACGCCTTCGACCCGGCCGGCATCCTCAACCCCGGGAAGCTCGGCTCATGACGGCCGGCCGCATCTTCGACCCGGCCGACCTCGGCACCTGCATCGCCTGCGGGTTCTGCCTGCCCGCCTGCCCCACCTACCGGCTCACCGGCGACGAGGCGTCCTCGCCGCGCGGGCGCATCGCCCTGATGCGCGCCATCGACGACGGCACGGTCGACGTCTTCGACGCCGCCGCCCGCGAGCAGGGCTCGTTCTGCCTCGGCTGCCGCGCCTGCGAGCCCGCGTGCCCCGCCGGCGTGCCCTACGGCCGGCTCCTCGAACAGCTCCGCGACGCGCAGTGGAGCGGCCGGCGCCGCCCGCTGCGGGTCCGGCCGCTGCTCGCGTTCGCCAAGCGCCGCCGGCTCATCCGGCTCGCCGGGCGGCTGCGCCGGCCCGCGCGGCGGACCGCGCCGCAGGCATCGCCGCCCGGCGCCGACACACTGATGCTCGGCTGCTTCGAGCGGGTCCTGTACCCCGCCGTGAGCCGCGCCGCCGCGAGCACCCTGCCCGGCGTGCGGGTCGCGCCCGACCAGGGCTGCTGCGGCGCGCTGCACGCCCACAACGGCGACCTGGCCCGCGGCGAGCGGCTCGCGGCCGAGCTCGCCGACCGGCCCGGGCGGATCGTGTCCACTGCCGGCGGCTGCGCCGCCCACCTCGCCGCGCTCGTGGGCCGCGACCGGGTCGTCGACTACGCCGAGGCGCTGCTGGAACGCGGCCCGGTGCCCGGCCCGGTCCTCGTCGGCGGCCGACCGGCCCGCATCGGCCTGCAGGACTCCTGCCACCTCAGCAACGGGCTCGGCGTGCGGGCCGCGCCCCGGGCGGTGCTCGGCCGGCTCGGCGACTACGTCGAGATCCCCGGCGCCGGCGACTGCTGCGGCGCCGCCGGGACGTACGCCGTGCTGCGCCCCCGCGACAGCCGGCGAGTCCTCGCCGCGAAGCTGGCCGCGCTGGCCGAGCTGGATCTAGACTTCCTGGTCGTGGTGAACCCGGGATGCCAGCGCCAGCTGATCACCGCGGTCCGGCGCGCCGGGCTGCGCACCCGGGTGCTGCACCTGGCCGAGCTCGTCGCCGCGGCGCGGGACGCCCACCGGTGAGCGCCCCCGAGGAGCCCGACGACCTCGACGTGGCCGCGTTCACCCCGCGCGACCCCCGCGATGCCATGTCCCTGCAGACCGCCTGGCTGCGCAGCTTCCTCGCCGTCGCCGACAAGGGCGGCTTCGGCGCCGCCACGCTCGCGCTGCACCTGTCGCAGTCGCGGGTCAGCGCCCACATCGCCGCGCTGGAGCACGCCCTCGGCGTGACGCTGTTCGACCGCAAGGCCCGGCCGATCTGCACCACCGCGGCGGGTGAGCTGTTCCGCGGTCACGCCATGACGGCCCTGCTGGAGCTGCAGCGCGGCATCGAGGCGGTCCGCAGCACGCTGGACAACGTGGTCGCCCAGGTGACCGTCGGCAGCTACCCGAGCGTCAGCTCCACCTACCTGCCGGCGGTGCTGCAGCAGCTGCACGACGAGCACCCCGGCGTCACCGTCGAACTGCACGAGGGGACCGCGGCCACGCTGGAGGAGATGGTCGCGAACGGCACCGTCGACCTGGCGTTCCGGCCGCTGCTGCCGAAGATGCGCGAGACCACGCTGTGTCACCGCACGATCTGGCACGAGGACATCGTCGTGGTCATGCGCGAGCACGACCCCCTGGCCGGGCGGGACCGGGTCAGCATCGCGGACCTGCTGGACCGGCCGCTGATCGGCAACCCGGCCGGCACCGAGGAGGAGGGCGGCGGGTTCGACCTGCGCAACACGCTCGGCGAGGCCGCCGGGCGGGCCAGCATCGCCTACCTGACCGACCAGCCGGCGACCCTCGTCGCGCTGGTGCGCGCCGCGTTCGGCATCGGCGTCATCAACCGCCTCGCGCTGCAGACGACCAGCATCGAGGGGCTCACCATCCGTACCATCGACTCCCCGTCCGCGCACCGCGACGTCGCGCTGTTCTGGATGCGCCGGCGGGCGGACAGCGCCTGCGTCAAGGCGTTCCTCGACGCCCAGGCGCGGGCGCCGCTGCCGCCCGGCGTGCTGCCGATCTGACCGCACGCGCTCGGCAGGTGCGTCACGCAGCAGTGTCCTGGGCCGGGAAGTCGCGCAGCGTGCGGGCCTCGGTGGCGAGCAGGGGCAGGGGCGCGACGACGTAGAGGACGGCGAGTGCCCACATGGCGGACCGGATGCCGAGCGCCGAGGCGAGGAGGCCGGCGGTTGCCGCACCGAACGGGACGGTGCCGAACACGAAGATCCGCGATGCCGCGGTGACCCGGCCGAGCAGGCGCGCGGGAACGAAGTGGCCGCGGAACGTCATGGTCATCACGTTGGACATCGCGGCTCCGGCCAGCGCGATGCAGGAGCCCGCCGCGAACAGCGTCAGGCGCCAGCCGTGGCCGCCGAGCGGCAGCAACAGCACGAACGGGGCGGCCGCGACGTTCGCCACCAGGTAGGTGCGGGCGCTACCGAAGCGCCGGGACGCCCGCGAGGCAAGCGCGGCGCCGAGGATGGCGCCGAGGCTGCCCACGCCGATCACCAGGCCCGCGGTTCCCGGCGCGGCGCCTTCGGCACGTACCAGAAAGACCACACGCAGTGCGGTGATGCCCAGCATCGCGAAGTTGGTCACCGCCGCCACCACCAACATGGCCTGCAGCAGGCGTCCGCGCATGATGAAACCGATGCCCTCGGCGATCTGGCGCAGCATGCCCGGGCGATCGCCTGCGCCAGGGTGCGGCTCCGGCTCGGAGCGCAGGCCGAGCAGACAGGCCGCGGACACCAGGAAGGTGACGGCGTCGATGAGGATGCCGCTGACCGCGCCGGCCGCCTGGGCCAGCAGCCCGCCGAGGCCCGGTCCGGCGACCAGGGCGAGCGATGCGCTGGTCTGCAGCCTGGCGTTGCCTTCCATGAGGTCTTCCGCGCGGACGAGATGGGGCAGGAACGCGTTGAACGCCACGTTGGCGAAGACACCGGCGGTCCCGGCGAGCAGCGCGGCCGCCAGCAGCATGGTCATGCTCAGCGCGTTGGTCCAGGCCGCGACCGGGATGGTGACGAGCACCGCCGCGGACGCGATGTCGGCGATCAGCAGTGTGCGCCGGCGCGGCCACCGGTCGACCCAGACCCCGACCGGCAGCCCGATCAGCAGCCAGGGCAGCCAGGTGGCGGCCGTGAGCAGGGCGACCATGGCCGGACCGGCCTGCAGGGCCGAGATGGCCACCAGCGGGAGCGCCACCGTCGTCATCGCGGAGCCGACCGCGCTGGTGGACTGCCCGATCCACAGCAGTGCGAAGTTCCGCGTCCGCAGCAGCCCGCCCACAGGTCTGCGCGGCCTACATACGCTCCGGGGCGGACACCCCGAGCAGCCCAAGGCCGTTGACGAACACGATGCGGGCCGCTTCGGCCAGCCAGAGCCGGGCCCGCGTGAGGTCGTCCGCGGCCTCACCCTCGCGGGGCAGGATCCGGCAGGCGTCATAGAATTTGTGGTACGTCGACGCGAGCTCCTCGAGGTACCGCGCGACGCGATGCGGCTCGCGCAGTTCGGCCGCGAGCTTGACGATCTCCGGATACTGGCCCAGGCAACGCAGCAGATCCCGCTCCCGCGGGTCGGTCAGCAGGCTCGCGTCGTAGTCGTCGCCACGCGTGACGGCCATCGCTTCGGCGTTGCGCAGCAGGCTCGCGATCCGGGCGTGCGCGTATTGCACGTAGAAGATCGGGTTGTCGGCGGACCTGCGCGTCCACAGGTCCGGATCGAGGTCGATGGGGGAGTCGATCGAATACCGGGCCAGCGCGTATCGCGCCGCGTCGACGCCGAGCAGGTCGATGATCTCGCGCAGCGTCACGAGCGCGCCGGCGCGCTTCGACAGCCGGACCCGCGTGTCGTTCCTGGTCAGGTTGACCAGCTGGCCGATGAGCACCTCGATGTTGGTGTCGGGGTCGTCGCCGAAGCAGGCAGCCATGGCGCGCAGCCGGCCGACGTAGCCGTGGTGGTCCGCACCGAGGATCATCACGACGCGGTCGAAGCCACGGCGCCGCTTGTCCAGGTAATAGGCGCAGTCACCGGCGAAGTACCCCCACTGGCCGTTCGACTTGACGATCACCCGGTCCTTGTCGTCGCCGAACGTCGTGGTGCGCACCCAGGTGGCACCCTCGGCTTCGTAGACGTGGCCCGCCTCGGCCAGCCGCGCCAGCGCGGCGTCGAGGTCGCCGTGGGTGTGCAGGGTCCGCTCGTTGAAGTACACATCGAAGCTCACGCCGAACTCCGTGAGCGTTTCCTTCACGTCGGCGAACATCAGCCGGACGCCCTCGACCCGGAAGACCTCCTGGGCCTGGTCGCGCGGCAGCTGCAGGACATCGGGCCGCTCGCCGACGACCGCGGCCGCGATCTCGCCGATGTAGTCGCCGGCGTATCCGTCCTCGGCAACGGGCTCCCGCTTCGCCGTGGCGAGCAACGACTTCGCGAACCGGTCGATCTGCGCGCCGGCGTCGTTGAAGTAGTACTCCGTCGTCACGTCCGCGCCGGTGGCACGCAAGAGCCGGGCCAGGGCGTCACCGACCGCGGCCCATCTGACGCCGCCGATATGGATGGGGCCCGTCGGGTTCGCCGAGACGTATTCGAGGTTGATCCGCCCGCCGGCCAGCGCCGTGCTGGTGCCGTAGCTCGCCCCCTGCGAGACCACGGTTCGCGCGGTCTGCGCGATGGCCGTCGTGTCCAGCCGTACATTGAGAAATCCGGGCCCTGCGACATCCACGCCGGCGACGCCGGGCGTGCCGCGGAGCCGTTGCGAGACCGCCTGCGCCAGCTGCCGGGGTGCGACGCCGGCCGGCCTCGCCAGCTGCATGGCGATGGCCGAAGCGTAGTCGCCGTGCTCCGGGCTCTTCGGGCGCTCGACGGCCGCGGTGGCGGGCAGCAGCCGCGGGTCGAGGCCCAGGTCGGTGAGTGCCGCGCGAGCGGCGTCGAGCACGGCCGCGGCGAGCTGGTCCGGTGTCACACCGACACCCTAGGCCCAAGACCGCGGGCGCACCGCTGAATATCCGCCGGGCGACAAAGACCGAGGAATTCGCAAGCGTGAATGGTGGGGCTTGACGCCGAGGCCGTCCACCCCTGACCCTGTGGAGTCAGGAGAGCGCTTTCTGCTCAGGTTCGCGCGGACCGCCGCGCGAGACACCACCCCGAGCAGGGAGAGTCATGCATTCTGTCCTCCGGCCGGTGCGCCGCCGGCCCCGCCGCCTCGCCACCCTCGTCACCACCGTCGCGCTCGTCGCCGGCACGCTCGTCGCCGGCTGGGCGGGCCCCGCCCGCGCCGCCGGGGTCCTGCTGTCGCAGGGCCGGCCCGCCGTCGCCTCGTCAACCGAGAACGCCGGCACGCCCGCGTCCGCCGCCGTCGACGGCGACTCCGGCACCCGCTGGTCCAGCGCGTTCAGCGACCCGCAGTGGCTGCGCGTCGACCTCGGCGCGCCGGCCGCGCTCAGCCAGGTCGTCCTCGCCTGGCAGAACGCCTACGCCACCGCCTTCGAGATCCAGGTCTCCGACGACGCGACCACCTGGACGTCGGTGTACTCCACCACCACCGGCGCCGGCGGCACCCAGACGCTCACCGTCGCCGGCACCGGGCGGTACGTGCGCCTGTACGGCACCGCGCGGCACACGCAGTACGGGTACTCCCTGTGGGAACTCAAGGTCTACGGCTCGTTCGTGCGCACCGCCTGCGCCGCCGCCGACGCCGCGCGGGGGCGCCCCGCGACCGCGTCGTCGACCGAGAACACGACGACCCCGGCCGCGGCCGCCTTCGACGGCAACCCGGCCACCCGCTGGTCGAGCGCGTTCAGCGATCCACAGTGGGTCCAGGTCGACCTCGGCGCCCCGCAGCGGCTGTGCCGGATCGTGCTGAACTGGCAGAACTCCTACGCCTCCGCCTTCAAGATCCAGGTCAGTGCCAGCGGTACCGGCGGCTGGACCGACGTCTACAGCACCACCGCGGGCGCGGGCGGGCTGCAGACCCTCACCGTCGCCGGGACCGGGCGCTACGTGCGCCTCTACGGCACCGCGCGGCACACGCAGTACGGCTATTCGCTGTTCGACTTCGAGGTGCACGCCGCCGCCGACGCGCCGATCCTCGGCACCTGGGAGGCGGAGAGCCTCGACGGCTCCGGCAACAACCCGGGCGCGGCCGAGCGCGGCCGGGCCGGCACCGTGTACCGCCGGGTCGCCGCGCCCCGCTACGCCGACGGGCGCGGCCAGATGGTCGCCGGCCCCAACCCGCGCGTGGTGTCCAACCGCATCTTCAACGACATCAACATCAACGTGTTCTCCGAGCGCGGGGTCACCCAGTGGGGCAACGTGTGGGGCCAGTTCATCGACCACACCATCGGCCTGCGCGAAGACGGCGGCGGCGCCGCCGCCGACATCGCCTTCGACGCCACCGACCCGCTCGAGTCGTTCCACAACGACCTCGGCGTCGTGCCGTTCACCCGGACCCCGGCCGCGCCCGGCACCGGCGCGACCAACCCGCGCCAGCAGGTGAACACCGTCAGCTCGTACATCGACGCGTGGGCCGTCTACGGCGGCACCGACGCGCGGCTGGACTGGCTGCGCGACGGCTCGCAGGACGGCGACCCGGCGAACAACAACGCCACCCTGCTGCTGCCCGGCGGCTACCTGCCCCGCGCCGACAGCCGGGGCAACGCCGCCGCCGCGCCCGCCATGCAGCTCGACGGGCGGCTGCTCGGCACGCCCGCGCACGCGGTCGTGGCCGGGGACGTGCGGGCCAACGAGAACATCGCCCTGACCGCCGTCCAGACGCTCTTCGCCCGCGAGCACAACCGGATCGTGTCGCTGCTGCCCGCGTCGCTGTCGCAGCAGGACCGCTTCCAGATCGCCCGGGCGGTCGTCATCGCGGAGCAGCAGTACATCACCTACAACGAGTTCCTGCCCGCCATGGGCGTGGTGCTGCCGGCGTACCGCGGGTACGACACCGGCGTCGACGCGTCGGTGTCCAACGAGTTCGCGACCGTCGGCTACCGGGCGCACAGCCAGATCCACGGCGAGATCGAGGTCGAGGGCGACGCCGTGCGCTACAGCACCGCGACCCTCGACGCGCTGCGGGCCCAGGGCGCCGAAGTGAGCGTGGCGGACGGCGAGGCCGACGTCGCCATCCCGCTGAACGTGGCCTTCTTCAACCCGGATCTGGTACCGCTGCTGCAGCTCGGCCCGCTGCTGGAGGCGATCGGCAGCGAGTCGGAGTACCGCAACGACGAGCTCATCGACAACCAGCTGCGCAGCGTCCTGTTCCAGGTGCCGGTCGGCGGCAACCCCGGCTGCCTCGACGGCCCCACACTGCCGCAGTGCTTCCACGGCGTGCTCGACCTCGGCGCCATCGACCTGCAGCGCGGCCGCGACCACGGCATGCCCACCTACAACCAGCTGCGCGCCGCGTACGGGCTGCCGCCGCGCACCTCGTTCACCGCCGTCACCGGCGAGGCCACCGACGCGTTCCCGGCCGACCCGCAGCTGACCCCCGGCCACGAGATCGACGACCCGAACTGCCTCGACATCGTGGCCCTGTACGACATCGCCGGCAACCCGACCACCGTGGCCGCCGACAACGCCACCCGGGTCGTGCGCCGCACCACCCTCGCCGCCCGGCTCAAGGCCATCTACGGCAGCGTCGACAACCTCGACGCGTTCACCGGGATGCTCGCCGAGGCCCACACGCCCGGGTCCGAGCTCGGCGAGCTGCAGCGGGCGATCTGGACGGAGCAGTTCGCCGCGCTGCGCGACGGCGACCGCTTCTTCTACGCCAACGACCCGCTGCTGGCGTACGTCCGCGACCACTACGGCATCGACTACCGCCGGACCCTGGGCCAGCTCATCGCGCTGGACACCGACATCCCGGCGGCCGAGCTGCCGGCCGCCGTGTTCCGGCTGCCCGGCGCGCCGGAGATCGCTTTGGCAACGATTGGCAAGTGACTATTGATCGACGGAGCGTGATGGTAGCGTCCGTCAACAGCAGAGCGCTCTCCCCGCTCTATCACACCCGTCGAACCCCTACCGCCTGGGGCTTTCCACGGCCAGTGCCCTCCGAACGCCGCGCCGTCGGCGTCGATCCGCCGTGCCCGCCCACTACCCAATGGAGTCGGCATGAACGAACCCCGCATCACTGCCGCCCGGCGCGCCGCCCGCGCCGGCGCGGTCCTGCTGGTCCTGTCCGCGCTCGGCCTGGCCGCCACCCCGGCCCGGGCCGCCGACGTGCCCGCCGCGCCCGAGGATCTCGAGCTGCACGCGGGCGCGGACTCGTCGATCACCATCGAGTGGCCCGCGGTGCCGGGCGCCACGAGCTACCGCATCTATCGCGGCACCGCCTCCGGCGCCGAGGGCGCCACCCCGATCGCCACCATCACCGACACGGAGTACACCGACTCCGGCCTCAGCCCCACGCCGATCTACTTCTACCAGGTCACCGCGGTCAACGCGGCCGGGGAGTCGGCCCGCTCCGCCGAGGACGCGTCGAAGACCCCGCCGCCCATCGGCACCGGTGGCAACGTGCCCGGCGTGGCGTCGGGCAACTCGCTCGTCTTCTACTGCAAGGACGCCCTGCTCGGCGGCTTCGACTGGTTCCAGACCCTGACCGGCTGGTTCCCGCAGGTGCTCGGCTCCTCCGGCGCCGCCTCGCCGGGCGGGCGGGTCGTCGACATGGCCTACTCCGCCGAGGGCACCATGACGTTCAACAACGTCGTGGTACCGGCCACCGGCCTCTACACGCTGGACTGGCGCTACGCCTTCCAGGGCGGGCTGTTCCCGGGCGTCAACAACCGGCAGATGGGCCTGCGGGTCAACGGCACGGTCATCACGACGACGCAGAGCTTCCCGATCACCGGGAGCTTCGAGGTGTACCAGGACTCGGCCCTGCAGGTCCAGCTGCACGCAGGGGTCAACTCGGTGCAGCAGTTCGCCGTATCCGACCACGGACTGTCCAGAGTGGACGAGCTGATCGTCACGCCGGCGAGCGCCTCGTCGCCGAGCGGCCCGACGAACCTGCGCGCCACCCCGGGCAACGCCTCGGCCACGCTGACGTGGACCGCCAGCACCTCCGGCGCGCCGACGTCGTACCGCGTCTACCGCGGCACGAAGTCCGACGGCGAGGCGACCACCCCGGTCGGCACCGTCGCCGGGGGCGTCACCACGTTCACCGACACCGGCCTGCAGAACGGCAAGCAGTACTTCTACTTCGTCGACGCGGTCAACGCCACCGGCGGCTCCCCGAACTCCAACGAGGTCACGGCCACCCCGGCGGCCGGCGGCGGGGGCGGCGGGGGAGGGGGCGGCGGCTCGCTCTCCCAGGGCCACCCGGCCACCGCCTCGTCGGTGGAGAACGCGGGCCTGTCCGCGGCCAACGCCGTCGACGGCAGCGCCACCACCCGCTGGTCCAGCGCCTTCGCCGACCCGCAGTGGCTGCAGGTCGACCTCGGCGCCGTGCACCAGGTCAACCGGGTGGTGCTGAACTGGGAGGCGGCCTACGCCAAGGCCTTCCAGATCCAGACGTCGGCCGACGGCGTTGCCTGGAGCACCGTCTACAGCACCACCACCGGCGCCGGCGGCGCGCAGGACCTGACCGTCGCCGGCTCGGGGCGCTACGTGCGCGTGTACGGCACGCAGCGCGCGACGCAGTACGGCTACTCGCTGTACGAGTTCCAGGTGTACGGCACCTGATCGTCGCTGCGGGGGCGTCCTCAGGCGGGGGCGCCCCCGGCCCGTCCGCGCCGCGGTCAGCGGCTGCAGCGGGAGCAGGTGCCGAAGATCTCCAGGGTGTGCCCGATATCGGTAAAGCCGTGTTCGGCCGCGATGCGTTCGGTCCAGCGTTCCACGGCCGGGCCGCGGACCTCGACGGTGGCGTTGCAGGAACGGCAGACGAGGTGATGGTGGTGGCTGGCGCCGCACCGGCGGTACAGCTGCTCGCCGCCCGGCAGCCGGGTCGCGTCGACCTCACCGGCGTCCTGCAGCAGCTGCAGCGTCCGGTACACCGTGGTCAGGCCGACCTGCGCCCCGCGCTGACGCAGCAACGCGTGCAGCTGCTGCGGCGTGCGGAAGTCCGTGATCTCGTCCAGGAGCGCGAGGACCTCGAAGCGTTGCCGGGTGTTGCGGGCCGCGCCGCCGATCATGTCATTCATGGCCACCCCAGCATATGTCGCGATGCGGGGCTCAGTGTAGGCGGCGCGGCGGTGCCAGGAACTCACGGCCGAGGCGATCCGCGGCGCCGGTCCGGTGCCGACCGGCCCGGCGCCGCGGCGTGGTTCAGCAGTCCCGCAGTTGCGGCGACTGGTTGAGCAGCTGGCCACGCGGCGACACGAACGCGCGATAACGCTCGCCGCCCACGGCCGGCGGCACGAACGCCGCGACCCGGTGGCAGTTCTGGAACGCGAGCGTCACACCGAAGTGCCGCTCCAGACCGCCCCGGATGGCGTCGCTGGCCAGCGCCCGCAGCAACTGGCCCCGCTCGGCCTCGCTCGGCGGCGGCACGCTGTGGTCGGCGAACTCGCCGCCCCCGGTGCGCAGATCGGCGACGACACCGCTGATAACCATCCAGGCGTACGGCAGCGAGTCGCGCACGCAGGCGACGAACTCGGCGTCGTCGACCGGGCCGGCCTCGGCGCGCTCCAGCAGGGCGGTGGGGACGTCCAGGGACATGTGCTCCTCCTCGGTGCGATGTTCAGCGCGCGGCGGCGGTCGCCGGCGCCAGGGTGAAGCCCGGGGCGATCTGGGCGGTCAGGTCGGCGCCGGTGCGGTCGTTGCCCCAGGCCAGCGCGTTGCGGACGTGGAACTGCTCGGCCTGCTCGGCGTAGCGTGCCCAGTCCTTGACGGACGCGTCGAGCGCCGCCTTGAGATCGGCGAGGGCGCGGGCGTTGGCCGGCTCGAGCTCGTCGATCGGCAGGTGCCGGCCGCGCTCAGCGGCCTTGACGAAGCCGGAGCGGCCGAACCAGCACAGCAGGTCGTCGCCGGCCTCGGCCCGCAGGAAGGCCACGTCCTCGGCGTCGTCCACCTTGTTGCCGACCACGACGATGCGCACGCCGTGGTCGCGGGCATAGCCGGCGTACTGCCGATACACCCCGACGCTGCGCACCGTCGGCTCGCACACGAGGAACGTGCAGTCGAACCGGGTGAACAGCCCGGACGCGAACGAGTCGGCGCCCGCGGTCATGTCGATGACGGCATACTCGCCGGGCCCGTCGGCCATGTGGTTGAGCAGCAGCTCCACCGCCCCGACCTTCGAGTGGTAACAGGCCACCCCGAGATCGTCGGCGGCGAAGGGCCCGGTGACGGCGAGGCGCACCCCGCGGATCGGGCGCACGAGCCGCTCGTACAGCGGATTCGGCTCGGCCACGCGCACGATCCGCGAGCCCGGCCCGGGCGGCGTGGTCTTCAGCATCGCCGCGGCCGACGGGATCCGCGGGTTGTCGCCGCGCAGGTACTCCTTGATCTCCTCCACGTGATCCCCGAGCGCGGGCAGCAACGCCGCCTCGTCCGGGCCGGCACCGAGCGCGACGGCCAGGTGCTGGTTGATATCGGCATCGAAGGCCAGCACGCGCGGGGCGTCCTGGACCGCGAGGAAACGACAGAACAGTGCGGCGAGGGTGGTCTTGCCACTGCCACCCTTGCCGACAAACGCGGCTTTCATGCCTTGTTGGTATCGGTTTCCATTTCCAGAGTCAAGCGGAACCGCCGAACGGCAACCGACCGTGCGGTGGCGACTTTTGCATGCAGCTATGCGCCTGTGGCAATGCGATGGAGCGTCTTGCGCGGCGGCGAGCGGGAGTGCGACCGCCGGCTTGCTCGCGGCGGTGACGTGACCTAAGGTCCTCCTGAAAACGAATTTCATTATGGATTACTGACGAAGGGTAGGTATACCGTCGTGGTACGTCGAGGTGTGGGGTGGCGGGCGGCCGGCGCGCTGTCGCTGGCGATGGTGCTGGCGGCGTGTGGTTCGTCCTCGCCGGAGCGGCCCGCCGCGGCACCGGCCAGCCCGGCCGGCGGGGCGACGGTGTCGGTCGTCGCGTCGACCAATGTCTACGGCGACATCGTCAAGCAGATCGCCGGGGACAGAGCCGCAATCACGTCGATCATCAGCAGCCCTGACGCCGACCCGCACTCGTATGAGGCGAACACCCGTACCCAGCTGGAGCTGTCGAAGGCCAAGGTGGTCATTGAGAACGGGGGCGGCTACGACGACTTCGTCGACACCATGCTGAAGGCGTCCGGCGGCGCCCCGAAGGTGCTCAACGTCGTCGACATCTCGGGCCGGACCGCCACGGGCGGCAAGGAGCTCAACGAGCACGTCTGGTACGACTTCCCGACCGTGCAGAAGCTCGCCGACCAGCTGGCGGCCGCGCTGGCCGAGGCCGACCCGGCGGGCGCGGCGACCTTCGCGGCCAACGCCACCGCGTTCCAGCAGAAGGTCCAGCAGCTGCAGGCCAGGGAAGCGGCGATCAAGGCCGCCCACACCGGCGTGGGGGTGGCCGTCACCGAGCCGGTGCCGCTGTACATGCTGGAGGCGTGCGGGCTGGTGAACAAGACGCCGGGCGAGTTCAGCGAGGCGATCGAGGAAGGCACCGACGTACCGGCGAACGTGTTGCACAAGACGCTCGATCTCTTTGCGCACAAGGAGGTCGCGTTGCTGGCCTACAACGAGCAGACCAAGGGTCCGCAGACGCAGAAGGTGCTCAACGCGGCCAAGGCGGCCAACGTCGCAGTCGTGCCGGTGACCGAGACCCTGCCCGACGGTAAGGACTATCTGTCGTGGATGAACAGCAACCTGACGGCGATCGAGACCGCGCTGCGATGAGTACCCGTACCACACCGGCAGTGACCGGCGCCGCGCGCGCCAGTGCCCCGGCACTGGCGTTGCGCGACGCGTCGCTGGGCTACGGCCGGCGCCGCCTGTGGCAGGGACTGAACCTGCGGGTCGAGCCCGGCGAGTTCGTGGCGGTACTCGGCGCGAACGGCTCCGGCAAGACCAGCCTGCTGCGCGCCGTGCTGGGCCTGCAGCGGCTCGACAGCGGCACGCTCCTGGTCGCCGGGCACCCGCCCCGGCAGCGCCGCGACGACGTCGGATACGTGCCGCAGCAGCGCCACATCGATCCGCTGGTCCCGCTGCGCGTCCGCGACGTCGTCGGCCAAGGACTCGACGGCCACCGGTGGGGCACCGGCTGGCCGGGGCCCGGTCGCCGGAGGCGGATCGACGCGGTCCTGGCCGCGGTGGGCGCGAGCAGGTTCGCGGACATGCCGATCGGACTGCTCTCCGGCGGCGAGCAGCAGCGCGTCCGGATCGCGCAGGCCCTCGTCGCCGACCCGAAGCTGTTGCTCTGCGACGAGCCCCTGCTCTCGCTCGACATGCGCAGCCAGCGCACCGTCACCGCCCTCGTGGACAGCCGTCGCCGGACCAGCAGCACCGCGGTGGTCTTCGTCACCCACGAGATCAACCCGGTGCTGCCGTACGTCGACCGGGTCCTCTACCTGGCCGGCGGCCAGTTCCGGGTCGGCTCCGTCGACCAGGTGCTCAACTCCGCCACACTGAGCGAGCTGTACGGCATGCCCATCGACGTGATCCACACCGGAGGACGGATCGTGGTCGCCGGCCTCCCCGAAGCCGCGTCGGACGCCCATCATGCCCCGGCGCATGCCACGAGTGCCGCATGAGCGCCACGCAACTCGCGCGGGCTGCGGGCACCCCCGATATCTGGCACCAGATCTTCAACTTCGCCGACTACCCGCAACTGCTGGCGCTCGTGCACAACTCACTCATCGCCGGTGCGATCCTCGGCGTGGTCGGCGGACTGATCAGCACCTTCGTCATGAAGCGCGACCTGCCGTTCGCCGCGCACGGCATCAGCGAGCTGTCGTTCGCCGGCGCGTCGGGCGCGCTGCTGCTGGGCGTGAACGTCGTGGCGGGCTCCCTGTTCGGCTCGGTCCTGGCCGCCGTGGTCATCGGCGCGCTGGGCAACCGGGCCCGGGACCGCAACTCGATCATCGGCGTGCTGATGCCCTTCGGTCTCGGACTCGGGGTGCTGTTCCTCGCGCTCTACAAGGGCCGGGCGGCGAACAAGTTCGGGCTGCTGACCGGGCAGATCGTGGCGGTCGACACGCCGCAGCTGTCGTGGCTGGTGGTGACGTCGGCGATCGTGCTGCTCGGCCTGGCGCTGATCTGGCGCCCGTTGAGCTTCGCCAGCACCGACCCCGAACTCGCGGCCGGCCGGGGTGTACCGGTCGCCGCGCTGTCAACGGTGTTCATGCTGCTGCTCGGCCTCACCGTGGCGATGTCGGTACAGGTCGTCGGCGCGCTGCTGGTGCTCAGCATCGTGTGCACCCCGGCGGCCGCGGCCATGCGCGTCACCGCCTCGCCCGTGCTGGTCACCCTGCTCAGCGTCGTCTTCGCGGTCGGCTCGATGGTGGGCGGCATCCTGCTCGCCCTCGGTAGCAGCATCCCGATCAGCCCGTACGTCACCACCATCTCCTTCGCCATCTATCTCATCTGCCGGCTCGTCGGCGCCTACCGCAGCAGGCGCGGCTGGGCGAGCATGTCGGTCGAAGCCGACCCGGGTCCGGACCCGGCAGTACCGCCGCAGCCGATCGCTGGCATCGGCCACTAAGTACCCGGCCGGTCGGTGTGTCATCCGTCACGGTGTGCCGCCGGCCGGAATCGGGTGAAGATCGCCGAGGTTCGCCCTGCCATGACGACGATCGGACTCATCGGCAGCGGCAACATCGGCAGCACCGTGGCGCGGCTTGCGGTCGCCGCCGGTCACGACGTGGTGCTGAGCAACTCGCGTGGCCCGCAGACCCTCCAGGACCTGGTGTCCGAGCTGGGGCCGCAGGCGCGCGCCGCGACCCCCGCGGAGGCGGCTGCGGCCGGCGACATCGTGGTGGTGACCGTGCCGCTGCGGGCCTACCGGGACGTCCCGGCGGAGCCCCTCGCCGGCAAGGTGGTCATCGACACCAACAACTACTACCCGGAGCGCGACGGCGTCTTCGACGAGCTGGAGGACGGCTCCAGCACCACCGGTGAGCTGCTGCAGCAGCACCTCTCGGAAGCCCGCGTGGTGAAGGGATTCAACAACATCTGGTCCGAGCACCTGCGGTCCCTGGCGCGCCCGGCGGGCAGCGCGGACCGGTCGGCGCTGCCGATCGCCGGTGACGACGCGGCCGCCAAGCAGGCGGTCACCGAGCTGCTCGACAGCCTCGGCTTCGACGCCGTGGACGCCGGCCCGCTCGCCGAGAACTGGCGCGCCCAGCGGGACACCCCGGTCTACGGGATCCCTTACGGCACGATCGGGGTACTTCCCGGTACACCGGCGAGCGCGCAGGTCGTACGCGAGGCGCTCGCCGCGGCGAAGCCCACCACGGCCTGAAACCTTCCGCCGGCGCAGGCCCGCCGCCGAGGGGCGTCGGCGGCGGGCCCAGCGCCCCTGAACGCTCCGCTGCATCTCCTCGACCTGGCATCCGGGCCATTGGCCGGCGCCGGGTGTCCTGCCGCGCGGTCAGCGCGATGGGTCCGTGCAGCGGTCAGAGCGCCGCGACCAGGCGGAACCGCTGCAGTACGACGGGCGTGTTGTCGTGCACCGTGAAGTCCGGGATGCCCAACCAACTCCGGTAGTCCGCCCCGTGCCAGAACCTCTCGTGCCCGGCTCGCCAGTCCGCGACCGAGTCGTCCCCTTCACCTTCGTCGCGGGCGTGCTCGACGTCGACATCACCCAGCCGGCTGATCCGGACCTCGGTCACCTCGATGACCGCGACCCGGCGGCCGGCGGAGTCGACCACCGCCGCCCGGGCACCCACGACCGGTAACGCCTCGTCTTCGATCTCATAGTCCTGGAGCAGGGCGGTGGTGGACGTCTTCGTCCCGTCGAGCACAGCGGCGACCAGCGTGTCGCGCAGCGGACCAGGGAAGGCAAACTCGAACGCGGGCAGGTCGGCGGCCATCAGGCCAGGTTAGCCGGGTATCGTTTGCCGGGCGATCCGGACGCGGCCCGCATGCGGCCAGCGATCGCCGGCCGGTACCGTGAACGGCATGGCGCAGGTGGGCAACGGCACGGTCGGGCGAGCCGCCCGGCTCGTCCTGCTGCTCGCCACCCTCCTCGGCCTGGCCGCCATGCACACGCTCGGCCATGCCGGCCCGCACATGATCGGCGATCACCGGCACGCGCCGGCGGCCGAGCACTCCACCGTCATGCCGATCGCTGCCGTCATCGGCGCCGTCACGGGCTGCGACGGCGACGACTGCGGTCGGCTGCTGGCCACGGCCGGGCACGAACGCGGCGGCATGGGCGACTGGGCCGTCTGCCTGGCGATCCTGGTGGCGTTCGCCATCGTCGTCCTGGCCGCGATGCTGTTCACCCGCCGCCGCGCCAGCCTCACGACGGCCCGCGGCCGGCGCGCCCGGTGCGCGGCTCCCCGCGCTCCGCCGCCCCGCCTGGTCGGCCTCACGCTCGCCACGGTGTCGGTCCTGCGCACATAGGACGCCCGCACGACACCGGCCCTGCGCCGGTGTCCGTGCCGCAGCGTTTCGTGCAGGTCCCGTTTCGACACCGGAAGGTTCACCACATCATGCAGCGCACTGCCGTGCGCCGTGCCGTCATGGCCGGCGCCGCCCTTGCCACAGCCCTGCTCCTCGCCGCCTGCGGCGGTGGGCACGATCAGACGCCGGGCATGCACCCGGCCGCCACCACCCCGGCCGGCGGTGGCACGTCGAGCGCCGCCGCGTTCAACAACGCCGACGTGATGTTCGCCCAGATGATGATCCCGCACCACCAGCAGGCCGTGCAGATGGCCGCGCTCGCCGACACCCGCGCCGCCGACCCCGAGGTCAAGACCCTCGCCGGCCAGATCAAGGCCGCCCAGGACCCGGAGATCCAGACCATGCAGGGCTGGCTGACCGCCTGGGGTAAGCCCGCCCCGGCGATGAGCGACGGCATGGGCGGCATGGATCACGGCGCCATGCCGGGCATGTCCGGACCGTCGGCCATGCCGGGCATGATGTCCGACGCCGACATGGCCAGACTCAGGGCGGCCAGCGGCAAGGACTTCGACAAGCAGTTCTGCACCATGATGATCGCCCACCACCAGGGCGCCATCACCATGGCCAACCAGGAACTGGCCAACGGCACCAACGCCGACGCGAAAGCCCTCGCGCAGCAGATCATCACCGCGCAGCAGGCCGAGATCGCCACGATGCAGAAGATCGTCGCCCGGCTGTCGTGACCGCCGCGGGTGCCCCGTCGCGCGCGTCGTGGCGGGGCACCCGCGCCTCGCCTCGCCCTGCTACGAGCAGTGAGCCACCGCACATCGTCCGGGCATCGCCGGCCATTTGCAGACTACCCCCAGGGGGTATACCTTCCTTGTTGTGCCAATACCCAGTGGGGGTATCAAGGCGGAGGGGAGGCCGTGATGGCGACGACCGAATACCAGGTGACCGGCATGACGTGCTCGCACTGCGAGCACGCGATCCGCAGCGAGGTCGGTCAGGTGCCCGGCGTGGAGGCGCTCGACGTGAGCGCGGCGACCGGACGGCTGGTGGTCACCGGCCCGGGACCGGTAGACGACGCGCTGGTGCTGGCCGCGGTGGACGAAGCCGGATACCGCGCGGAGCGTCTCTGATGAACGCGGCGGGACGGCTGGGCCTGTACGCCGGGGGAGTGGCCGTGGCGTTCGGCGCCGCGTTCGCCACGGCGGCCGCCGTGGTCCCGGACAGCGCGGTGGCGGGCTGGAAGAGCCGGAGCGCCGCTTCGGCCGGCCACGGCGGCATGGACATGACCCCTGGTAACGCCTCCGCTTCGTCGCTGGACGGGGTGCGGGGGCTGAGCCTGGCAACCGACGGACTCACGCTGTCGCCGGTCACGGCGCCGCAGGCCAGCGAGGTCGCCGGGACGCTGTCGTTCCGGGTCGTGGACGCAACCGGTACGGCGGTGACCGGGTTCGCGCCCTCGCACGAGAAGAAGCTGCACCTGATCGTGGTACGCGCCGACGGCTCGCAGTTCCGGCATGTGCACCCGGACATGGATGCGTCAGGGACCTGGTCGATCCCGTGGCAGTGGGCGCAGGCCGGCACCTATCGAGTGTTCGCCGACTTCGTACCCGCTGGCACCCGCAACGCCCCGGCGATCACGCTGACGCGGACGGTACAGGTCGCCGGCGCCTTCACGCCGGTCACGCAGCCGGACTCCCGGGCGTCGGATGACGTCGACGGCTACCACGTGACGATCACGGGGGAGCTGGCTGCGGGCGCGACCGGCGATCTGGCCATCACGGTCACCAAGGACGGCAGGCCGGTCACCACGCTGGAGCCGTACCTGGGCTCGTTCGGTCACCTGGTCGCGTTGCGTGAGGGCGATCTGGGCTACCTGCACGTGCACGCGGAGACCGCCGATCCCGCACCGCAGGACCGGGCCGGGCCGACGATCCGGTTCGCCGCAGCGGTGCCGACCGGCGGCCGGTACCTGCTGTACCTGGACTTCCAGGTCGACAAGCAGGTGCACACCGCCGAGTTCGTGCTCGTCGCAGCCACCGGCGCAACGACCGTCACCCCCAACCCCGGCCCGAGCCCGTCGGCCGGTTCCAACAGCCACGGGCACTCCGGGCACTGACCCGGTGACCACACCCGGGTCGGGCAACAGAAGGGAGACTCCGGATGACCACATCCGCGCCCCTGGTCGGGGGCCAGTTCGTCGAGCTGGAGATCGGCGGGATGACCTGCGCGTCGTGCGCGATGCGCATCGAGAAGAAGCTGAACAAGCTCGACGGGGTCTCCGCGACGGTCAACTACGCCACCGAGAAGGCGAAGGTGACGGTGCCGGACGGGTACGACCCGGCCGCGCTGATCGCCGAGGTGGAGAAGACCGGCTACACCGCCGCACTGCCGGCGCCGAAGACCGGTTCGGCCGGCGCCGACGAGGCGGGGGAGCCGGACCACGAGCTGCGGCCGCTGCGGGACCGGCTGGTCGGCGCGGTGGCGCTGAGCGTGCCGGTGATCGCGATGGCGATGATTCCGGCGTTGCAGTTCACGTACTGGCAGTGGGCGTCGCTGACCCTGGCGGCGCCGGTGATCGTGTGGGCGGCCTGGCCGTTCCACCGTGCCGCGTGGGCGAACCTGCGGCACGGCACGGCGACGATGGACACGCTGATCTCGATGGGCACGCTCAGCGCCTTCCTGTGGTCGCTGTACGCGCTGTTCTTCGGCACCGCCGGCGAGCCGGGCATGACACACCCGTTTGCGCTCACCCTCGCCCCGTCCGACGGCGCCGCGAACATCTACCTGGAGGTCGCGTCCGGGGTCACGATGTTCATCCTCGGCGGCCGCTACTTCGAGCAACGCTCGAAGCGGCAGGCCGGCGCGGCCCTGCGCGCGCTGCTGGAGCTCGGCGCGAAAGAGGTCTCGGTGCTGCGCGGCGGCGCCGAGGTGAAGATTCCAGTCGAGGACCTGCGGATCGGCGACGAGTTCGTCATCCGGCCGGGCGAGAAGATCGCCACCGATGGGACCGTGGTTTCCGGCACGTCGGCGGTGGACGCCTCGATGCTGACCGGGGAATCGGTACCGGTCGAGGTCGGTCCGGGTGACCCGGTCACCGGCGCCACCGTCAACGCCGGCGGCCGCCTGGTCGTCAAGGCCACCCGGGTCGGCTCGGACACGCAGCTCGCGCAGATGGCGAAGCTGGTCGAGGACGCGCAGACCGGCAAGGCCGAGGTACAGCGCCTGGCCGACCGGATCTCCGGCGTGTTCGTCCCGATCGTCATCGTGATCGCGTTCGTCGCGCTCGGCGCGTGGCTGGGCGCCGGATTCCCGGTGTCCGCCGCGTTCACCGCCGCCGTCGCGGTCCTGGTGATTGCGTGCCCCTGCGCGCTCGGCCTGGCCACCCCGACCGCGCTGCTGGTCGGCACCGGCCGCGGCGCGCAGATGGGCATCCTGATCAAGGGCCCGGAGGTGCTCGAGTCCACTCGCAAGGTCGACACCGTCGTGCTGGACAAGACCGGCACCGTCACCACCGGCAAGATGACCCTGGTCGAGGTGCTCACCGAGCCCGGGACCGGCCGCGACGAGCTGCTGCGCCTGGCCGGCGCCCTGGAGGATGCCTCCGAGCACCCGATCGCCCAGGCCATCGCCAAGGCGGCCACCCAGCGGACCGGTGCCCTGCCGGAGGTTCACGAGTTCCGCAACGTCGAGGGCAAGGGTGTGCGCGGCACCGTCGACGGCCACCGGGTGGTGGCCGGCCGCGAGTCGTTGCTGGCCGAGCACGGCCAGCACCTGTCCGGCGAACTCGCCCTGGCCAAGGCCCAGGCGGAGGGTGAGGGCAAGACCGTGGTCGTGGCCGGCTGGGACGGCCGGGTGCGCGGTGTCCTGGTGGTCGCCGACATGGTCAAGCCGACCAGTTCCCAGGCGATCGCCGACCTCAAGCGGCTCGGGCTGACCCCGGTCCTGCTCACCGGCGACAACCGGGCCGTCGCCCGGCAGATCGCCGCCGAGGTCGGTATCGACCAGGTGATCGCCGAGGTCCTGCCCAAGGACAAGGCCGACGTGATCACGAAGCTGCAGGGTGAGGGCAAGACGGTCGCGATGGTCGGCGACGGCGTCAACGACGCGCCCGCTCTGGCCCAGGCCGACCTGGGTCTGGCGATGGGCACCGGCACCGATGTCGCGATCGAGGCATCCGACATCACCCTGGTGCGCGGCGACCTACGCAGCGCCGTCGACGCGATCCGCTTGTCCCGCCGGACCCTGGCTACGATCAAGTCGAACCTGTTCTGGGCGTTCGCCTACAACGTGGCCGCCGTCCCGATCGCGGCGCTGGGCCTGCTCAACCCGATGCTCGCCGGCGCGGCCATGGCCTTCTCCAGCGTCTTCGTCGTCGGCAACAGCCTGCGCCTGCGCGGCTTCACCAGCACGGCCGGCACCGCCACCGTCGCCCACCGACCGGCGCCACCGCCGGCATCCACCACCGTCGCTCACTGACCGGCGCTACCGCCGGCATCCACCACCCAAGTAGAAAAGGGAACGACACCATGTCGAACGATCTGCCCGTCGCCAGCACGTCCTCCTGCTGCGGTGGCGGCAAGGCCGCCTCGGCTCCGGCGGCCACGCCCTCCGCGTCGTCGCAGGACTCGGCGACCTGCCCCGTCATGGCGGGCAACCTCGTGGTCAAGAGCGTCGCCGAGGCCGCGGGCCTGTTCCGCGACTACGAGGGCAACCGCTACTGGTTCTGCTGCGCCGGCTGCGGCCCGCTGTTCGACGCCGACCCGAAGCGGTACGCGATCTCGGCGTAACACTTGGCACGCGGGTCCGTGACGCTCGAGCCGTCGCGGACCCGCACGTGGCCGCAGCGGCATCGCCGCCTGAAACCCGGCCCCTTGAACATCGCGTGACCCCGCCGCTCGACCCCGCCTTGCCGGAGGAATCCATGAACGAGCTGGACGCACACGAGCACCACACCGACCACACCACCGGACATCCCGGCCACGACGACCACCACGGTCATGACCATCACGGCGAACATGCCGGCCATGGTGGGCATGGTGATCACGCCGGCCAGTTCCAGAAGCTGTTCTGGATCAACCTGATCCTTGCCGCTCCCGTGGTCGCCGCTTCCAGCGGTTTCGCGATGCTGATCGGGTACGAGCTCCCCGACCTGCCAGGCGTCGAGTGGATCGCCCCGCTGCTGGGCACCGTCATGTACCTCTGGGGCGGGTGGCCGTTCCTCACCGGCGCGATCAGCGAAGTCCGCACCCGCAAACCCGGGATGATGCTGCTGATCGGCCTAGCGATCACCGTCGCGTTCGCCGCGTCCTGGGGCGCCAGCGCCGGCTGGCTCGACCACGAGCTGGACTTCTGGTGGGAACTGGCCCTGCTCATCGTGATCATGCTGCTCGGTCACTGGATCGAGATGCGCTCGCTCGCGCAGACCACCTCCGCGCTGGACTCGCTCGCCGCGCTGCTGCCCGACCAGGCGGAGAAGGTCGAGGGCGAGCACACCGTCACGGTGGCGCCGTCCGACCTGCGAGTCGGGGACGTGGTCATCGTACGGCCCGGTGGCAGCGTCCCCGCCGATGGCAGGATCGTCGACGGCCGCGCCGACATGGACGAATCGCTGGTCACCGGCGAATCGAAACCGGTCGCCCGCGGTATCGGGGACACGGTCACCGCCGGCACGGTCGCGACCGACTCCGGCCTGCGCGTCGAGATCACCGCGACCGGCGACGACACCACCCTGGCCGGCATCCAGCGGCTGGTCGCCGAGGCGCAGAGGTCCACCTCCCGCGCCCAGCGCATCGCCGACCGCGCCGCCGCCCTGCTGTTCTGGTTCGCCCTCGGCGCGGCAGCGATCACCGCGATGGTCTGGGCCGTCGTCGGAGACCCCGACACCGGCGTCATCCGCACGATCACCGTGCTGGTCATCGCCTGCCCCCACGCGCTCGGGCTGGCCATCCCCCTGGTGGTGTCGATCGCGACCGAACGCGCCGCCCGCGGTGGTGTCCTCATCAAGGACCGGCTCGCGCTGGAGAGCATGCGAACCGTCGACGCGGTCCTGTTCGACAAGACCGGCACCCTCACCAAGGGCGAACCGACCGTCACTGCCATCGAACCCACCGGCGACCTGGACAGCGACACGGTCCTGGCCCTCGCGGCCGCCGCGGAGACCGACAGCGAACATCCGCTGGCCCGCGCGATCGTCCGCGCCGCCAAACACCACGGCCTGTCCGTGCCGAAGGCGACCGGGTTCACCTCGTCTCCGGCCGTCGGCGTCACCGCCACCGTCGGCAGTCACGAGATCCGCGTCGGCGGTCCCCGCCTGCTCGACCAGCTCGGCGCCACCGAGATCCACACGGCTGCCGCCTGGCGTGAACAGGGTGCGATCATCCTGCATGTCGTCCGCGACGGCACCGTCATCGGTGGGCTCCAGCTCGCCGACGAGGTACGCCCCGAATCCCGCGACGCGGTCGACGCCCTCCACAGGCTCGGCGTCGAGGTCGTGATGATCACCGGTGACGCCGAGGCCGTCGCCCACCATGTCGGCGACCAGCTCGGCATCGACCGGGTCTTCGCCGGCGTCCACCCCGAGGACAAGTCCGCCAAGGTCGCCGAGCTCCAGCACGAGGGCAAGAAGGTCGCCATGGTCGGCGACGGCGTCAACGACGCCCCGGCGCTGGCCCAAGCCGACGTCGGCATCGCCATCGGCGCCGGCACCGACGTCGCGATCGCCTCCGCCGGAGTCATCCTCGCCAGCTCCGACCCGCGCTCTGTCCTGTCGGTGATCGCCCTCTCCCGGGCCAGCTACCGCAAGATGCGGCAGAACCTGTGGTGGGCCGCCGGATACAACCTGCTCTCCGTGCCCCTCGCCGCCGGCCTGCTGGCCCCGGTCGGGCTGGTCCTGCCGATGTCCGTCGGCGCGATCCTGATGTCGTTGTCCACCGTCGTCGTCGCGCTCAACGCCCAGCTCCTACGCCGCCTCGATCTGACCCCGCACGCCAGCCTGCGGCAAGTCCTCGGCCGATAGTCGTACTCCTGCGGGTCCGCCCGGGCCGCGGACGGCACCCTGCCCGAGCGATGGCTGATCGGGGTCGTGCCGACCGCAGATACGTCACGCCATCGCGTGCTGGACGACGTGGCGTTCCTGCAGGATCGACTGTCCGTCGCCGTAAACGGTGAGCGCCGTGGGTCAGCCCCGCAGCGGTACCTTTCGGGCCCGGACGATCCGGTGACTGATCCGCCAGCCGTCCGCGCCGCGCACCACGGTATCGGTGTAGGTCAGGCTGCCGACCGTCCCGTCGGCGCGCACGCCGAGCGCCTTCGACACGGCGTGCACAACACCGTCCGCGGCCGGGCTCAGCACGATGTTGGTCACGTGGTGCGCGACCGGGTTGCGGTCTCCCAGTGCCAGCGCGGCCTCCCGCATGGCGGCGACCCCGCTCAGCACCCCACCCCCGAGATCCGTGACGTCGTAGGCGACGTCGGCGGTGAAGAGTTCGGCGAACCCATCCAGGTCGCCGCTGTCGCTGAGGTGCCCATGCCGGTTGATGAGATCCGTGATCGCCACCCGGTCCTCGTGGCTCAGGCTCATGCCGCCCCCTCCCGTTGCCGCCGCGCCACCCACTTGAACGCGGCGTATTCCTGCGCGCCGACCCACCGAGACTCGCCGACTCTACCGGGACCCAGTTTCACCCAGCCGGAGGACACCAGCGCCGACTACCGCCACGCCGTCCGAGAATCAGCCAAACGACTGCGCGGATCGTTGAGAACGGCGTGGCGCCCTACTGTGGCGTCTGCATGAGCGGCCTCGGCGCCGTTGGACGCCGCCGTTCGCCTACGATGCCGACGTGGGTGAGTTCGTGGACGTGACATTGGCTCGCGTCCCGCATGGGTTCGACTTCTTTGCACCGTTGCAGCTGCTGTTCGAGTGGGTCGAGAAGCAGGGCTACGTGGTGACAGGCCACGATGGAGACCTGTACGGCTCACTTTGCGGCGACTCTCGGGCCGGCACCGCGGTCGAGCTTCGCGGCTACACCGCCGAGCAGACCGCGTCTTACGCACGCTCCTGGTTCGGGGATGTAGCCGAGAACCCCGCTGCGCGGTTGTGGCCGTTCGCGCAGACCGGCGGGGACGGTTCGATGGCCGCGCTGTGGCTGGATGGCGACCGGCAGACACGGGTCGTTCATCTCGGTTCAGGCAGCGGCTCGTTGTTGACGTGCGTGCTGGCCGACAATGGGTTGGATTTCCTGCGGTTGCTGGCGATCGGCTATAGGGAGATCTGCTGGAGTGAGGAGTTCGTCGCCCCGCCCCAACCGTGGGACGAGGACGGCGACACCGTCAACGCGTCCTACCGCGATTGGTTGCACCGCACATTCGACGCGACCATCCCGGCAACCGCGCTGGAGATCGTGGCTGAGCCCGTCGAGATGGGCGACCCTGTGACCCACGACCCCTTCTGCCGGTGGGTCAACGACCTCCAAGATCAGCGCTAGCCACCTCCCGCGCGTTGACCAACTGGTATTCGCGCCAACGCCGACCGTTGAGTGCACCTCCGTTTCGATCGCTGAATGCCAGGTCAGGCGCGAGGTAGCCGCTGATCGCGCGCCGAACGCGAGCGCTTGACCGCCGATCGGTCAGGCCAGACAAGCAATTGTCAATACCTATGGATGAAGACTTCAGCGTGGTGGCCGGTTCTGCTGGTAGGTCCACATCTCGGCCATCAGGCCATCGACGAGGCGGACCAGCCAGATGAGATGGCCGGGAGAGTTGGTGGCCGAGGGCTGCGCGATAGAGCCCACGGCGGCGATGAGGTCGTTCTCGCTGAGGATGGTGTGAATGTGGAAGTGTAGGTCCGGGCGAGCGGCCCGGATGGTTTGGACGGCCTGCTGCACGCTAGCGGGTCCGGCAACCTCGGGGTGGGCGTGGTCGACCCAGTCCGGGTGCAGGATCTGGTCAGCGATCGTGGTGTCGCCGGTGTTCCACATGTCGAAGTAGCGTGCGATCACACTCTCGGCCGATCCGACTGGTTTGCTATCCATCGAAGTGTGCTCTTTCCTGATACTGATGGCGTTGGCTGGTTTGATCATGCCGCCTCGATGCCGATAGACGTCGGGCCCGGCGCCCGGGCGTTCAACGAGCTTGCCGTGTTCGAAGCGGGCGCCGGCGCGGACGAGGGCAACGAGGTGGGGTGCGTTCACCGCGCGCCAACGGGTCGCGGCCTCGATGCGTTTGAACGCCATCGCGAGGCCAGCAGCCTTGGAGTCGGACCCTTGGGGATCTTGGTGCGGTGCCGGACGGTGGCGAAGGTCGACTCGATCGGGTTTGTGGTGAGCACGGGCGTACCTTCCCGACCCGCGTTGGTGCGCGGGCCCCCAGAGGACGGCCCCGCATCCGGTCTGTCGCGAGTCGTGCGTAACGCCCCGTCGGGCCGTCACCCCTCGTGAGTGACCCCGGGCGACTCAGTCCGAATCCTCGGACGGCAATGCCGTCGATATCCCCGCTGCGAACGAGTTCCCGAATCGCTCGGGTCATGGCCGACACGCCCGGTTCCGGCACGATCAGCTGGTCGACAGCCCAGAAGTAGCTGCCGTTTGCGACTTCACCGATCTCCTTCCATCTCGTGAGCAGGCGGCCGACCTCGTCGACTTGCCGGCATCCGCTCGTGCCGCCGTTCGTGCGCGGCGGCCCGCAGACGTTCATGTCGGCGGTGACCGGTGCTCCGCGCAGCCCGGCTATCCTGATCCGGCCGGGATGAGGATGCCTTGGCTCACGGCGCCCGGTGGGCGAATGTGCTGGTCCATTCCGGTGCCAGCGCCGACATCACGATCGAGTCCACTCGCTGGCCGTCGAACTTGAACGCATCGCGCTTCACGCCCTCGACCTTGAAGCCGGCCTTCTCGTATGCCCGCTGGGCGCGCGGGTTGAAGGCATAGACCTCGAGTCCCACGCGGTGCAGGGAGAGCACGGTGAAGGCGTATCGGAGCATGAGTGACGTTGCCTCAGTGCCCAGACCACGGCCGCGGCCCTGCGGGCCGATGAGGATACGGAAGTTGCAGCTCTCGTTCGCCGGCTCCCACTCGTTGAGCACGACTTCGCCTACGCAGGCCGCGGAGTGGTTGTCGACGATCGCCAGGTCGAGACGATCGTGCTGGGCGTTCCGCGATCCGTACCAACTGCGTAAGCGATCATCGATGTGCGGCTCACGGCCGTCCGCTTCCGCGGTGGAGTGGACACTGCCGGTCAGTCGGAGCACCTCGATATCCGCGAGGGCCGCCGACATTGCCGGCAGATCCTCGTCGCGGAACGGTCGAAGCGTGATGCTTCGGCCGGTCAGCACGGGCTTGCTCGCGAAAGGGGACGGCGTGCTCATCCCGAGACGATAACCGAACGCGGGCTACGACGGTTGTCGCGCACCGTGTGCCTCGTCCGCCAGAAGAGCGCCGCGACGCACCCTCGCGGGGACGAGTTCCGGCGAGATGCAGGTGGGGTCGCAGGCCCTGCATCTCAACCGGAGCTCGTCACTCGCTTACAAGATCATCATCGGCCCTGCCGCGAGGCGGACGTGTTGCCTCAGACGTAGGGTCCCGGCATGTCGCGCCAAGGGGTGTACGAGTTCTCGACCCATTGTCTGTACACGAACCATCCCCCGTCCTTCTTGCCCTTGGTGCCGGTTCGGAATGTGATGATGATGACTTCGCGCACGCGGTGCTGATATGTGGTCTCAGTTCTGGTTCGTACCTGGGGTATCCCGGTCGGTCGAATCGACTTGCCGCGAAGCGTGCACCATCCGTTTCGCGTCTCTGTCGCGCCGCCGGTGCATCGGTATACCGTCCGCCGCTGCGTGTACACCCTGGCCTGGGCCACGATCTTCTGGTATCGGATGATCTCCACGCTCTTGATGTTCGGGCCAAGGAACGGCAGCTCGCCCCACAGCATCTCGTACAGGTCTTCCAGGTCATACGGCCCTTGATACGGACGGGTCGTGGGCAGGTGGACGGTGATGTACTTCGAGTATTCGTAGGTTTCGTCGGTACCGCCGAGGTCGGTTTTGTTGACCGGGTCGCCGCTGCAGTAGTCGTAGGCGTTCGCGCTTCCGCCGGCCACCGGGTCGACCTGGAGGAACCGGCCGGTGACGGGGTTGTAGAGTCGCACGCCCATGAGCAGGAGGCCGGCCATGGCGTCCGCTGAACGCTGAGCGCCGCCCAGCCAGCCGTATCGGGTTGCGGCGGCGGCGCCGTCGCGTGGCAGGCCGTATTCGGTGTGCTCGGCGTATGACAGCGGGCCGGTGGCGGCGCTGGTGTTCTCGCTGGTCGCGACGATATCGCCGTGCAGGTTGGTGAGTTGGAGGGTGGAAGAGCCGTCGCTGTTCTGGATGGCGGCGAGCCCGGACAGCCCAAGGATGTTGCGGGTCCAGGTCCCGTCCGCCTCGGTGATCCAGGCGGGGCTGTCGTCGCTTCCCGAATAGTGGTTGGTGACGGTGCCGGGCCGGGAACCGCCCGTGCTGGTCGTCGTCTTGATCCGGCCGGCCGAGTCCAGCGTGAAGCTGGCGGCCTGAGCACCCTGGCTGTGCGTGGCCACCACGTTGTTCGCGTAATAGGTGGTGGCCAGATCGGCGCCGCCGGTCACATGCGCGGCGGGCACCTTGGTGGTACGTCCGAAGTCGTCGTACTCGTATCCGGCGGTCGTTGCGCGGTCGGCCTGGTCGTAGGTGTACGTCTGGGTGCTCGGCGTCGTGGCGGTGCTGCACGTCCCGCCACTGCCGGCCGGGTATGCGGCCATGCTCGTGCGGTTGCTGTTGACGGTGAAGGCGTACGTCCGCGTGGTGCACTGACCGGCGAAACTGTCGGCGACCTTGACCAGCCGGCCGGCGGTGTCGTACTGGAACTGCTGCGCACTGCCGCCCGGCCCCTGCTGGACAGTCGTGCGGCCCTGGACGTCCGGGGCCGCGGTGAAGCTCAGCCACGTCACGTTGTCCTTGGCATAGCCGAGCGCGATCGGCCTTCCGGTGTTGTCG
This sequence comes from Dactylosporangium sp. NPDC051485, assembly GCF_040682015.1. Classification (NCBI taxonomy): domain Bacteria; kingdom Bacillati; phylum Actinomycetota; class Actinomycetes; order Micromonosporales; family Micromonosporaceae; genus Dactylosporangium; species Dactylosporangium sp. NPDC051485. Next base: position 26,665 of record NZ_JBFAZW010000013.1, on the reverse strand, counting down.
AACCGTCTGGTGGCGATCAGGCCGTTGGGATACTGCTGCACGGCGAGTTGCGCGTCTGCGTCGTAGGCACCGGTGAAATCGCCGACGCCGTCCGTGTGGGCCCGGGTGATCAGCCCGCGGCGCTCGGTCCGGCCCGCCGCGTCGGTTCCGTCGTACGTGAACGTGGTGATGCCCTTGCCGTCATTGGAGGTTTGGACCTGACCATCGATGGTGTATGTCGCGGTCGCCAGGTTGCCCGTGGAGTCGGTGGTCGAGACCGTCCGGCCGAAGGAGTCGTAGGCAATGACGACGGTGTCGCCACCCGAACGGTTACCGGTCGGCAGGCCGGTGTTGACGTCGTAGGTGTAGCCGGTCTCCGGTACCGCCAAGCCGCCCGCGCTGGTGGGAGTCACCACGATCGCCGACTTGATGAGCCGGGCCGCGTTGTCGTAGCTGAGGGTGGACGTGCGGACCACCGAACCCACCGTCTCGGTGGCCGTCGTGATGCTGCCGTAGTAGTTGTAGGCCATCGTACGAACGGGGATCGGCTTGCCGGTGCCGGGCTGGCCGGCCGGTGCGGACCGGCACTGCAGGCCCGCCCACTCCGGTTTGTTGCCACATGCGGCGACGGTGGGGTGTGCCGCCGCGGTGTAGAACGTGGCCACGGTTGTCGCCGGGTCCGTGCCGGAGGAGCCGGGCATGCGCTCCTCGATGATCCTCCCGTTGAGGTCGTAGCGGGTTCGTTTGACGATGTCGGGCTGGCCGCCGCCCAGGACGGTCGCGGTAGTGGTCGGCTTGAGCAGCGTCCATCCGGACGGATCGGCCGACATGACGGGGTCGTAACCCAGCTTCGTGGTGGCGAAGTCCTGGGCTGCCGGCGTTGCGGTGCCGTCGAGGACCATCGGGCCGGACGTCGCTGTGGTCGCCAGCCGGTACTCCTCATGCGACAGGGGCTTGCCCTCGTCGTAGGTGTTGGTGAGGCGTAGCCTCGCCGACACCACGGCGCCGGAGGCGAGGACGACCAGATGGGCCGGACCGTCCTGACTGATCAGGGTTCCGTTGTCGGCGTACGTGGTGACGTCGGCGAGCAGGTCCGCCCGCTCCGCGGACGAGGTCCGGCCGGCGGTGTAGGGATCGGTGTCGGGTGTGGGTGCGAGTGCCTGTGCCCGGCCGGCCGCGCCGAGCGACCAGATCACGTTGCCCTTGCCGTCCCATCGCATGGTCTCGATCTGCCAGGCGCCCGCACCGAACGTGGCCGTGTTCACCGGTCGCCCGTTCACGTCGGAGTAGCTGATGCGGCTGTACGGCCAGTCCCCGGCGGTCGGGTGGTACGCCCCGTCGGTTCCCATCGGCGGTACGTGCGACGGGGGGAAGATCGCGCCACCGGCCCGGGGCAGGTCGACCAGCTGGCCCCAGCCGGCCGTCTGGGACGCCGACAGGTCGATCGGCGCACCGGACCCGCCGATCGGGACGTCGTAGGCGACCGCCTGTGTCGGGTCGACCGCGCCGGCTTCACGCTGTACGTCGGCGATGCGGCCCTTGTTGTCGTACCGCATGCGCCAGACCGCGAGGCCCGGCGGGGTGACCTGGCTGACCCTGCCCTGTGCGGTGTAGGCGTACACCGTGGACAGGTTCGTCCGGGGATCGGTGACCCGCCGGAGGTGACCGGTCGAGTCGTACGCGTACGTGGCCATGACGACGGTCTTCATCGCCGAGGTGGCCGGGTCGTAGGCGGTGAAGCTGATCTGCTTGGCCTGGCCGGTGAAGTCTGCCCAGCCGGAGTCGACACCGGTGGCGGTCGTGCTGGTCGCGTAGCTGATGTCCAGTGCCCGGCAGCCCGGTTTGAGTGTGCCGGTACACGTGATGCCCGGCTCGATCTGCGCGATGATCCTGGTGACCTTGCCGTCGCCGTCGCGCGAATAGCTGCCGACCGTCGTGCCGCCGGGTAGCACGATCTTGCTCACCACCCAACCGGTCTGCAAGCTGAAGACCGTCTTCACCCCGTCCACGCCGATATGCGTGTACTGCGTGCCGGAGTCCTTCACCATCATCGTGTCGCTGGCATCGCCGACGCCGGCCAGCTTGTTGGAACCGGGATTGGCGAGGTAGGTGAAGGTCTCGCCGGATGGGCCGTCCAGCACGACGTTGCCGTTGGCCTGCTCGGTCAGTTGGAAACCGGCCACCTGGGACTGCGCGCCGGAGAACGATCCCGTCCAACCCGGCCCGAACACCTTTTTTTCTCTGGTCCGGATATCGGGGTAGCCGTCCTGGTACGGGTTCAGCGTCACATGGGTGCGCTCGACGGTCATCCCGAACACGTTGGCGTCGGTGTCCGCAATGGCGTAGTCGCCAGTGGTGAGTGCCACCTTGCCCGGGCCCAGGGCGTCCACCGAATTCGAGGTGGCGAAGCCCGAGGTTTCCAGGGTGACCGAGACGGCGGCGGTGGTACATGCCTCGGCGCCCCCGCCGGTGAAGCACGCCCGCACCTGGACCCAGGTGTAGAGGTTGTTGAGGGTCTTGGCCAGGTTCCAGGTCAGATCGCCGAAGTTCTTGCCGGTGTCGGTACGGGTGCTGGGCCAGCCGGACAACGGGCTGACGGAACCCGGCACGGTCACATCCCCGGCTGGGATGCGCACGTAGTCGTAGAACGGGCTGGTGCGGTACTCGTACCGGACCCCGGTGCGGTTGGGCGGCGCGGAGGCCGCCAGGGTGATGGCCTGTTGGGTCCGGTCCTCGTCGATCGGCGAGGTCAGCTGGCCGACGCCGTACCCGAAGGAGTAGGCAACAGGGGCCGACGTGTTGCCCGCCGCGTCACGCGAGCGGACGTAGAGGGTGTGCCAGCCGTCCGGCACTACGACGTCGATGCCGATCCCCTTCTGCGTGGGATCGGGTCGCCACGGTATCGCCTCGACGACGGGCGTGGTGACGTCGTCCAGCCCCCATGTGTAGTCCTTCACGTCGGCGGCGGTGGACCGCAGGCTGCACGGGGTGCCCTCGTCGGCTGCCCGCACCCGGGTGTTCCAGCGACCCGAGCCCAGTTCCGGGCAGCTGATCACGGGCGCGTCGGGAGCCGTGGCATCGATGGTGAGCAGACTCCATGCCGACCAGTCCGAGTACTCGATGCCGTCGAACGATCGGGCATGCCAGCGCAGCCGCGTGCCGTCGGCGAGTTTCCCGGCCGGCACGACGACCTTCGCGTCCGAGCCGCTCTGCACCCCGTCGACCGCGCCGGACCACAGTTGGCCGGTGCCCTGACCGGCGGCCGGGTCACGCTCGACCTCGAACTCCGCCCGCACCGGACCGCCCTCGGCATCCTTCACCGCCGCGTACAGCGTGGGGGTGGTGGTGGACGTGAACACCTTGCCGTCACCGGCACTGACCGGCGCGGCCCGCAACGCCCCGGTGATCGGGGTCGAGCCGTAGGTGACGATCAACTTCGGCGGCTGCGCACCGGTGCCGTGCGCCTCGGTGGACTGGAACGCCCGGGCATAGGTCTTCTCGAGATAGACCGGCCATTCCTCGGTCAGGCGCAGCATGACACCCTGGTTGGGTGCTCCGGCGGCCCACGCGTTGGCGATGTCCGTGATGGGCCAGATCCAGGTCCCCGCCGGCGACTGCCCCGCGGAGCAGGGGCCGGGCTCTTGAGCCCGTTGTTCGCCCGCTGTGGTGGTTGCCGGCAGGCTGGCCCAGTCGTAGCTCCAGTTGCCGGTGATGCGCTGCGCCTTGACGGTCAGGCCTTCGACGCAGCCGTTCCCGCCCGCCGAGGTCAGCTGGAGCTTGGCGTCGGTGACGGTCTTGCCGGCCAGTCCGCTCGTGTCGAAGCCCATGAGCACACGGGAGAACGAGCGACCCGACTTGCTGCCGCTGACCACGTTGTACTGCCCGATGACGACGGAGTCGCCGTCGGAGTTGTAGCCGCCGCCCGACCCGGGGTCGGGCGAGTAGACGGTCACGTCGTCGTTCGCGGCCAACGTGGTCGTCGGATCGATGGTGACCGGGTAGGTGGTGTCCGGGCCGGCGAGGAAGGCGGCATCCGGCGTGAGTTCGAGCACCTGCTGGCCGCGGTCGTTGACCACCCGTGTCTTGACGCTCGCCCGCGGTTGCGGCGCGTCCGCCTTGCCCTGACGCCGATCCGCCGTGCGCGGCGCGCCGAGCATGAACGGCGGGTTGGCGCCGGCGACCTTCCGGCCGCTCGCATCGGTCAACGTCAGCCCACCGGTTGGCGTCGTGGCCAGGGTGAGTCCGTCCGTCTGCACCCGAAGCGAGAACTTGAGCGGCCCGGAGGGACGTTGCCGGATCACCACATCGTGACGGAAACCGGCCGGCAACGCGGTCACGACGAGGTCCGCTCCGGTTCCGGCCGCGTCCACGTAGGTCGCCCTGGAACCCTCGATCCGTGGCGCGGGCAGGGCCGCCGGCCAGTGCAACGCGAAGGACTGCCCGCTCGCGCGGGTCATCTTCGCCAGCGGCGCGGCGCCTCCACCCGCGGAGAACTCGACGCTGCCGACCGCTGCCTTCGGTCGCAGTACACCGTTGTCCTGCGTCAGCGTGGTGTCGATCGGCGCCCAGCCGTCACCCCGGCGCACCCGGACCGGGCCGCTCGTGCTCTCGGTCGTGACGGTCGAGTTGGGATTGGCGTAGGTGACGCTGGACTCCGTGGTCTCGTCCTCGATCATGACCCGGCTACCCTGCAGGCGCGCAGCCAGCGCGGCGGAGACCCGGTCCGGGCGCTGGGTCACCGGTGGTGGGACCTGCGCCGCACTGGCCGCACTCGTCACGTCCGCAGTGTCGCCGACGGTCTGCAAACCGGTCAGGCACAGTGCGATCACCGCTATCCAAGTCCAACGCCTCGCCATGCGAGTCCCCCGCGAAACGATCCGATCATGCATTCGACCAGATTCGATGGGGCTCGCCGGCCGTCACAAGAGCCACCGGCTGTCCCGGACAGGCGCCTCCCGTCCGGACTGGACAAGGGCCCTGTCCGGGCCAGAACCGGACAGGTTCCGGACAGGACGGCGACCGGTGAGGGTTGACGCCCGAACCGCTCGACCGCGAGCATGACTCGAGTGATCGTGGCAATCGGGGGACCGCGCGAGGCACGTGACGTGGCAGCGTTCGTTGCCTTACTGCGTCAGCTCAAGCAGGACTCGGGCTGCACATACCGGCAACTCGAAGCACGAGCGGCGCAACGCGGTGACGTGCTTGCCCGCAGCACCATCGCCGACACCCTGCGGCGCGAGGCCCTGCCCAGGCCCGAGACACTGGTCGCCTTCGTCCGCGCCTGTGCTCCCCGGCAGGACGTCCAGGCCTGGCTGGAGGCGCGAGCCCGGCTCGCGGCCGGGGACCCCGGCCCCAGCACATCGGCCGATCCGGGAGCAGCCACGGCACAGGTGGTGCCGCGCCAGCTTCCCGCGCCGCCCGGCCTGTTCACCGGACGAGCCTTGGAGCTCGACCACCTGGATCAGATGGCACGCCGGCAGAGCCCGAACAGGACGGTCGTCATCTCGGCGATCGGTGGCGCCGGCGGGATCGGCAAGACCTCGCTGGCACTGCACTGGGCGCACACGCACCTCGACGCGTTTCCGGACGGCCAGCTCTACGCCGACCTGCGTGGCTTCGGTCCCGGCCCCGGGCCGGTGCCGCCCGATGCCGCGCTACGCGGCTTCCTGGGGGCCCTGGGAATACCGCCGGCGTCGGTACCCCGGGATCTCGACGCGCAGGCAGGGCTCTACCGCAGCCTGCTGGCCAGCCGGCGGATGCTGATCATGCTGGACAACGCCCGGGACACGGCCCAGGTGCTGCCGCTGCTGCCCGGCAGCCCATCCTGCACCGTGCTGGTGACCAGCCGCCACCAGCTGCGCGGCCTCACCGTCACCCACGGCGCCCGGCTGCTCGCGCTGGATCTGCTCCGCGACGACGACGCCAGGGACCTGCTGGCCGAGCACCTCGGCCAACACCGCGCCGCGCAACAGCCGCACGCACTCGCCACGCTGGTCGAGTACTGCGGTGGCCTGCCGCTGGCGCTGGCCATCGTCGCCGCGCGGGCCGCTTCCCATCCCGACCACCCGCTCGACGCGCTGGTGCTGGAACTGCGCGACGCCACCGCCCGGCTCAGCGCGCTGAACGCCGGCGAACTGCGAGCCGACCTACGGGCGGTCTTCTCCTGGTCGTACCGGGCCCTGCGCCAACCATCGGCGAAGTTGTTCGACCTGCTCGGTCTGGCTCCCGGCGCCGACATCAGCCTTGCCGCCGTCGCCAGCCTCGCCGGCGCACCGGTGCCCCGCGCCCGCGAACTGCTGCTCGAGCTGGAGGACACGTCGCTGGTACGGCAGCACGCACCCGGCCAGTACCGCATGCACGACCTGGTCCGCCTCTACAGCGTGGAGCAGACGCAGGCAGCTCCCAGCCACGAGGCGGCGCTGCGGCGGCTGGTCGACTTCTACCTGCACACGGCCTGCGCCGCCGACCGGCTGCTGGACCCGCGCCGGCCGCCGCTCGCGCTGAGCAAACCGGCGCCGGGCGTCACCCCCCAGCCGCTGTCCGACCCGGCCGAGGCGATGGCATGGTTCGATCTGGAACACACCCGCATCCTCGACACGCAACGGCTGGCCATGGACCGGGGCTGGTACGCGCAGGTATGGCAGCTGGCCCGCACGTTGGTGACCTTCCACGCCCGCCGGCGGCGCGGCCGCGACCAGCTCACGGTCTGGCAGCTGGCGCTGGCCGCCGTCGACCGGGAGGGTAGCCACGCCGCCGCGGCCCTGGCGCACCGATATCTCGGCCAGGCGCACACTGCCGAAGGCGAGCACGGCGAAGCCCTCCGCCACCTGCAGCTGGCCCTTGTTCGCGCGGCGGAGGCCGCCGACGCCGGCGAACAGGCCCGCACGCACTACGCGTTGACCGTCGCGTGGGAACGCACCGGCGACCACGAACAGGCGCTGGTCCACGCCAACCAGGCCCTGACGCTGTTTCGGGATCTCGGCGACCCCGTGGAGCAGGCGCGGGCGCACAACGCGGTCGGCTGGATGTGCGCCCAGCTCCGGCGGTACGAGCAGGCGCGCAGCCACTGCGAGCGGGCGCTGACCCTGTTCCGGCGCAACGGCCATCCCGACGGTGAGGCAGACACCCTGCACAGCCTCGGCCTGATCGCGTACCGCAACGGCGAATATCCCGACGCGTTGCGCTATTACCGCGAGGCGTTGGCGATGTACCACGAGGTCGGCAACACCAGAGGCGAGGTCGACTGCCTGGAGAGCCTGGGCCAGCTCCACCAGGCCCTGTCCAGGTACGCCGAAGCCCACGAAGCCTGGCAACAGGCGCTGGACCTGCTGCACACCCAGCACCGCACGAAAGAGGCCCTGCTGCTGAGCGAACGGATGCAGTCGTTGCGGCTCAGTGGCCGGGAGCGAGCCGGCTGATCCAGTCCTACGCCCGCCGCAGCGCTTATCGGGTCCCGCGAGGCGCACGCCGCCGTCCCCGCTCGGGCGGTGCATCGCCGCCGGCGGCGGGTTCGCGGCCCGCTCGGATTGCCTCGATCCCGTTGATGACGTAGGTGAGGCCGTTGTCGAACCTCGTGTCTTCCGAGCCCTTGTCGTCGAGGTGCCCGTGGTCGGCCAGGGTCGGATAGACGTCGCGCTGGGCGTGCAGGTGCTGCTGAGCGGCGCGCCGGACGCTGGCGTCGGTGAGCCGCCAGGTGGACTGGGTGAGCGCCGAGCCGATGACATAGTTGGCCACGGCGTGTGTTGCGGCGCTGAGATGGGGTTCGCGCAGACCGGCGTGCAGCAGGGTGGAATGCAGGTATTCGGTCCGGGCGAGCACATTCGGTCCGAGCAGCGGCCGGCCGAGCAGCGCCGCGGACCATGGGTGTCGCAGCATCGTCGCCCGCCACTCGGTCGCGAGGATGCGCACGCCATCCTGCCAGTCGTGGACCCCGGCTGCCGGAAGCCGGACCTCCCCGAAGATCTCGTCCAGCGCGAGGTCGACCACCTCGTCCTTCGTGGCGACATGCCAATACAGCGTCGCCAGCCCCGCGTCGAGACGGTCGGCCAGCCGTCGCATCGTCAGGCCACCAACCTGCTCCTCATCCAGAAGGGCAACCGCCTCGGCGGCGATGCGCTCACGGCTCACCTGCGGCCCCTCGCGTGCCCGACGGCGGGGGCGTAACCACACTCCGGTCATGTGGAAATTCTAGTACCATGTTCGAGACTAGAACGACGTTCGAGACGCCGATCCCTGTTCGAGAAACGCGAGGGCTGGGAGCAACGCGATGTCGCATATTGATGTCAGTCACGTGACGTATCTGCTGCCCGATGGGCGAGCGCTCCTCGACAACGTCTCGTTCCGGGTCGGCGACCGGGCCACCGCCGGCCTCGTCGGCCCCAACGGTGCGGGCAAGACCACCCTGTTACACCTGATCGCAGGGGATCTGGCACCGGCGGCCGGTGACATCACCACCTCGGGTGGCCTCGGCGTGATGCGGCAGTTCATCGGCTCGGTCCGTGACCACCGCACCGTGCATGATCTGCTGCTGTCGGTCGCCCCGGACCGGATCCGTCACGCCGCCGCCGCGCTGGCCGACAGCGAGCGCGGGCTGCGCGAGCACGACGACGAGGCGACCCAGATGCGATACGCCGACGCGGTGGCCGAATACGTCGACGCGGGCGGTTACGACCTGGAGGTCGTCTGGGACGCCGTCACGACCGTGGCCCTCGCCCTGCCCTACGACCAGGCCGGTAGCCGTGACGTCAACACCCTCTCCGGCGGCGAACAGAAGCGGCTCGTCCTGGAGGCGCTGCTGCGCGGTCCGGACCAGCTGCTGCTGCTCGATGAGCCCGACAACTACCTCGACGTACCCGGCAAACAATGGCTGGAGCAGCAACTGCGCGCCAGTACCAAGACGATCCTGCTGGTCTCACACGACCGGCAACTGCTCGCCGAAGCCGCCGATCGGATCGTCACGGTCGAAGACCGCCAGGTCTGGGTCCACGGTGGCGGCTTCGCCACCTACGCGCAGGCCCGCCGCGACCACGTCGAACGCCTCGACGAACACCGCCGCCGGTGGGAAGACGAACACACCCGGCTCAGGCAGCATGTCCACGCCACCCGCCAAGGAGCAGCCCGCAACGACGCGCTCGCCTCGACGTACCGCGCCGCGCAGACCCGACTGGCCCGCTTCGAAGCAGCCGGCCCACCCACCCGGCCGCCCCGGGAGCAGAACGTGCGGATCCGCCTGCGCGGCGGGCGCACCGGCAAACAGTCCGTCATCTGCCACGACCTCGAACTCACCGGTCTCATGAAACCGTTCGATCTGGAAATCTGGTACGGCGAACGGGTCGCCGTACTCGGCTCCAACGGCTCCGGCAAGTCGCAATTCCTCAAACTCCTTGCCGAAGCCGGCCACCAGCATCGAGAAACCGGCGGCACCGGCCCAGTGCCGCACCGCGGCGAGGTCCGGCTCGGCACCCGCGTCGTACCCGGCCTGTTCACCCAGACCCACGCCCGGCCCGACCTGGACGGCCGCACACCCGCCGACATCCTCATGACAGACCAAGCCCTCATCCGCAACGACGCCATGGCCGCTCTCGCCCGCTACGAGATCGCCCCCGCCTGGAACCAGCCCTTCCAGACCCTCTCCGGCGGCCAGCAAGCCCGCCTCCAGATCCTCCTGCTGGAGCTCTCCGGCGCCACCCTGCTGCTGCTCGACGAACCCACCGACAACCTCGACCTGGCCAGCGCCGACGCGCTACAACGCGGCCTGGAGGGATTCGCCGGCACCGTCATCACCGTCACGCACGACCGCTGGTTCGCCGCACACACCGACCGCTACCTCGTCTTCGGCGCCGACGCAACCGTCTACGAAAGCGATACACCGGTCTGGAACGAAACTCGCGTCGACCGCGCCCGCTGAGGCCTGTGCCGAAGTCCGGGGGAGTGGCAACTTTCACCATGTTCGTCCATGGTGAGTGCCGGCTCAAGAATGTAACTTTTGTCGACACTTGCAGGCCGGATCTGGTGGAGGTGGGCGTGGTACGTCGGTTCAGGATGCACCTCTGTGGGCGGCTCGCGTCGAGCGTCCATCCGTCCGGCTCGGCGCCGGCGCCCAAGGTAGGTGACGCCCGGTGAGCGCGGCGACCGCTGCTGACGTGTCCTTGCTGGTCTTCCGGGCCGGCCTCGGCATCGTGTTCCTGGCGCATGGTTGGAACCACGTCTTCGGTGGCGGCAAGATTGCGGGCACGGCGCGCTGGTTCGAGTCGCTGGGCATGCGGCCCGGCATCGTGCACGCGTGGTTCGCGACGCTCACCGAACTCGGGGCCGGTGCGATGCTCGTGCTCGGGCTGGCAACGCCGTTGGCCTGCGCCGGCGTCGTCGGCACGATGGTCGTTGCCCTGGTCACCAACCACCTGAAGAACGGGTTCTTCATCTTCCGGCCCGGCGAAGGCTACGAGTACGTGCTGACCCTGACGTTGGCGGCCGTCGGCCTGGCCGGCGTCGGCGCCGGTACGTGGTCGCTCGACCACGCGGTCGGCTGGTTCCAGCCACCCGGATGGTGGGGACTGGGCGCTGCTGTCGTGCTCGGCGTCGGAGGCGCCATCGGCCTGCTCGCCATCTTCTGGCGGCCCAGGCGGGACACCGCCTGACGGCAGCTCAGGCGGCATCACGTTCCCCCGCGCCGCCTCCTTGCGGCTCGCAGGCCAGCCGCCGCGTGTGCGGTCAGCCGCAGCACGTGCCGCCGGACCGCTCGCCGCCGGGGTTCGTCACGGGCAGCAACGTCAGCGGCGAGGACAGCAGCCCACCCGCGATGCCGGTCGCCAGTCCACGCCCGGCCGGGGCGGCCTGCTGCGGGGCAGGGCCGCAGCAGCCGCCCGCGGTGCCGTCGATCGTGGTGTCGCCGATGACGGGGTTGCTGTTGCACACGCCGGTTTCGGGCAGGTCGAGCTGGACGTCGCGGGCGGCGTCCCAGTCGCCGGCGAGCGCGGCGACGACCGATCGGGCCTGCTCGTACCCGGTGGCGAGCAGGAACGTCGGCGCCCGGCCGTAGCTCTTGACGCCGATGGCGTAGTAGCCGGGCTCGGGGTGGGTGAGCGCATCGACGCCGTGCGGCGGCACGGTGCCGCAGGAGTGATCGTTCGGGTCGATCAGCGGTGCCAGGGTCCGGGTCGAGCCCAGGATCGGGTCGAGGTCGAGGCGGAGTTCGCCGGTGATGGCGTGGTTGGGCCGGAACCCGGTGGCCGAGACGATCCGGTCGGCGGTGACCAACCGCGTGGCGTCGGCGGCGATGACCTGGTCGCCGTCGGTGGCGTTCAGCGACTGTACCGAGTCAGGACCGGTGGCGGTTGCGGAGTAGGCAGCCGGCGCGGGTATCGTCGCCGGCCGGGATCGCCGAGGCCGGGGGAGGGCGCAGGAGGCGTGGTGGGCGACCCGTCGTTGGGCGATTTCGCGGGGCGCCGCCGAGAGCGGTTCCCTATCCGCGGCGGGGTGCGCGCGGGCGTTAGAGCGGCGGGAGCAGGCCGGCGTCGTGGGCGAGGATGGCGGCCTGTACTCGGTTGGTGCAGCCGAGTTTGCTGAGTATGCGGCTGACGTGGGCTTTTGCCGTGCCTTCGCTGACGAGGAGCGCTTTGGCGACGTCGGCGTTGGATGATCCGTTGCCGATCAGGGTGAGCACGTCGCGTTCCCGGTCGGTGAGCACCTGCAAGCGCTGGCGGGCGAGGTCGCCGCGGGTGTCTTCCGGGCCGATATAGGTGTCGATCAGGTGACGGGTAATTTTGGGCGACAGGATGGCGTCGCCGTTGGCGGCGATCCGTACCGCCTGGATGAGCCCGTCCGGCTCGGTGTCTTTGAGCAGGAATCCGGCGGCGCCGGCGCGCAGGGCGCGGGCGACGTGTTCGTCATCTCCGAACGTCGTGAGCATCACGACGCGGGTGGCGGGGGTGAGCTTGATGATGTGCTCGGCGGCGGCGAGGCCGTCGAGTTTCGGCATCCGGATGTCGAGCAGCGCCACGTCGATGCGGTGGCGTCGAGTCTGTTCGATGGCCTCGGCGCCGTCGCTGGCCTCGGCGATGATCTCGATGTCGGCTGCCGTGTCGAGGACGAGGCGTACCCCGGCCCGAATCAGGGCTTCGTCGTCGGCCAGCAGTACGCGGATCATCGCGATGCCTTTCTTCGGTTGGTCCGGCCGCCCGTGACAGCGGGCGGCCGGATGCTACGCGGGTGTTAGGGGTTGGATTCTCCGTTGGCGATGGTCAGTTCTCGCTTCTCCACGAGTTTGTCCTCGACGTAGCAGAAGCGGTATGCGTGGTACGGCCCGTCTCCTTTGTTGTCTTTGGACAGGGCGTAGTCGCACACCGACCCGGCTGGCTTCGGCGGCTCTTGGCCTTCAACCTTGGCGATCTTGCCGATGGAGCCGACATCGCCGATCGTTTGCTTGACCTGCTCACGGGTTTGGCCGACCTGAACTGACGCGTACTGGGCCGGCGTGATCGCGGCCTTTTCGGCCTGCTTGCCCAGGATGTAACTGCCGATGGTGACGCAGCCGCATGCGAGGACGACGGTGCCGATCAGGATGCCCACGATGGTCTTTGCGGTTTTGGACATGGTGCCGGTACTCCCTGCTGACAAAGCCTTGCTGGGGTACCTAGCGTGACCTTCGCCCACGGCTGACGGCGTCTGCATTTCGGCTAGTCGTGGCTGGTCGATGTGCGGATCGCGGCGGTCCGGCGGGGCCGGCGGGGCGGAGATCGGCAACGACGCCGTGAGCACGAACTCGCCGTCCACCTGTCCGGCCGACACGGTGCCGCCGGCCAGGCGGGCGCGCTCGCGTAGCCCGGCCAGGCCGAGACCGGTGCTCGGCGGCGGCGTCCGCGGCGGCTGGATGGGGTTACGGATGTCGATGGTGGCCCGGGTGCCGTCGTGATGGATGGCAATGTGGGTCGGCGCGTGTGGCGCGTGCTTGTGCACGTTGGTGAGCGACTCGCGCACGACGCGGTGTACGGCCCGGCGCAGCGTGGCGCTGGCGGCGGTCAGATCGTCGCCTTCCCAGCTGACGGTGACGGGCTGGCCGGCGGCCCGGGAAGCCTCGGCCAATGCGGCGATGTCGGACTTGGTGCCGGCCTCGGCGTCCGTCGTGTCGTCGGAAGGCCGGCCCGTGTCGACGCGGAGGATTCCGAGCAGGCCGCGCAGCTCGTCGAGGGCCGAACCGGCGGTGGCGCGAATCAAGCCGGCCTGGGAGTTGAGCGACGGCTGCTGTTCGCGGGTCCGTAGTTCGAGGGCGCCCGCGTACAGCGAGATGAGGCTGAGTTTGTGGCCGAGGAGGTCATGCATCTCCCCGGCGATGCGGGCCCGTTCCTGCATCCGGGCGCGCAGGTCGCCGAGGCGCTGCGCCTGTTCGAGGATGGCGTTGCGCTCTCGCAGCATTTCGATGCGTCTGCGGCGTTCGCCGACAATGGCACCGACGGCGGCCGGGAACAGCATCAGCATCATGACGTAGCCGGAGGCCAGGACGGCGGTTTCGAGCCAGTTCAGCGGGCGCGGGAGCCAGAAGAACGCATTGCCGACGGCGGCCAGGAGCGTGATGGCGAAGCACGGCACCGCCTGCCGGGCTGTCGTGAGGCGCCGGCCCGCGCCGTAGGCCAGCACCGGGAGGGCGGGGATGGCCACCGGCACTGCGGAGATCAGCGCTACGGCCGCAACCGACGCCCCGGGCCAGCGGTACCGGGCCAGCAACGCGGCTGCGGCAACGGCTATCGGCAGGGCGTGCCATGGGTGGCCGGCAACGTCGGCTACCGCGATCCACACGTACAGCACCGGCAGGGCGAGCCATCTGGCGAGCCGCCCGCGACCCATCCCAGATACCGCCCGCCGGGCCACCAGAAACTCTTCGCGGCCGCGGCCCAGCAGGGCCGTGTACCGGTTCACACCCGCCTCCCGGGACGACGCGCGGCTGTGGCCGCCCTGCCGGACCTGACGATCATCCTATCGGCGAGCGTAGCCGGAACCAGGCGACCAGCGAGGGCAAGATCACCCAGAATAGGACCGCGGTCACGGCTGGTAGCAGGGCTGCGCCGGTCGCGGCCCCGGAGGAGATCGCGGTGACCGAGCCGGTGAGGTCCAGCCATCGCCCGATCCCGGCCGAGCCGATTTTGATCATGGGAGCGAGCGGGGCCAGCACGTAGCCGACGATGATCGACGCTGCGACGCTGCGCGTGGCGGCACCGAGGGCGAAGCCGATCATTGCCTGGATCAGCACCGGCAGCAGCAGGACCCCGGCGGGACGGGCGACACCGAACGCCGCCGCCGGACTGTGGCCCTGCACCGTCAGGACGATCATGACCAACGCGATGGACAGCACGGCGAACAGCGCGGTGACCGCCGTGACGATGAGCAGAAACGAGGCCAGGCACGCCGCTAGCCAGCGGGCTCGCCGCGGCGCCACGGTCAGCACCACCAGGGCCCAGCGTGTCTTGAACGGCGCGCACGCGGCCAGGGCGCCGATCGCCAGCCACAGCAGCGAGAAGGCAACCGAGGCGAAGGCGAGGAAGCTTTCCGCGGTGGCGGCCGTGGGTGTACCAGAGGTGTGCGCCGTGGCCGCGGTGACGCTGGCCAATCCGGCGGCGAGCGCCAGGAGCGAGCCCGCCACGACGGCCCGCTGTGCGCGCCAGATCCGCAGGTGTACCAGGATCAGTCGGCCGAACGGCACCGGCTGGAGATACCACCGCATGGCGCGGGGTTCGGTGCTGGTGGACAGGTCGCTCACTGGGCTGGCCCTTCCGCGGTGATGAGCTGGTAGATGTCGGAGAGCTGGTTACGTTCAGCGGAAAGCTCACGCACGACGAGACCCTGCGCCGCGGCGATCTCACCCACCTCGTCGGTCGTCGCCGCCTGCACCCGAAGGGTTCCGCCCGGCAGTGGTGTCACCCGGCGACCGAGTTGGTCCAGTGCCTGGGTCAGCGCGGCGGGCTGGTCGACGCGGACCAGCACGCTGTTGGCGTCGAGGAGTTCACCAATGGCGGCATCGCGCGCCACGTGGCCCTTGTGCATGACGACGATGCGGTCGGCCACCTGCTCGACTTCCTGCAGGTTGTGGCTCGAGATCAGGACGCTGCCGCCGCGCGCGGCGTGCTGCGTGACCCAGCCACGAAGCTCGTGGCTGATCACGGGGTCGAGCGCGTTCGTCGGCTCATCGAGGATGAGCACCTGAGGGTCGCTCACCAGCGCCACCGCCAGTGCCAGTCGCTGGCGCATGCCGGAGGAGAACTGGCCGATCTTCTTGCCCGCCACCGCGGACAATCCCACCTGTTCCAGCATCTGCGGTACCCGCGAGATGGGCGTGCCGGACAGTTCACCGGCCACCGACAGCATGGTGGCGGCCGTCCAGGTCGCCGGTAACGCCGACGCATCGAAGGACGCCGCGATCAGCCCGCCGAAACGGCCGATCTGTGGCACAGGCGTGCCGGCGATGGTCACCTCGCCGGAGTCCGGCCGGACAAGTCCCAGCGCCATCTTCATCAAGGTCGACTTGCCTGCGCCGTTATGGCCGACGAGGCCCACCACCGTGCCACGATCCACCCGTACGGACACTTCGCTGAGTGCCGGCGTGGAACCGAAGCTCTTGTGAACGCTTTCGAAGGTCAACACTCGTCAGAAGGTAGGGCGGCCACGGCCCCGCCGAATCTGCCGATCTGCCAATTCGCCGGGCCAGAAGACAGCCGCAGCCAGGCCGGACGGGCACCCGGTGGGCCGGCTTCAGGGCACGGGTGAACGAGCACCCGGCGGAAATGCGCCGGCGCGACCCTGTTCGTCCTGTACGCAGAGTGAGGGCCTGAGGGAAATTGCCGTGGCGGCTCGGGATCACCGGTTCGATCGCCGGCTTGCTGGGGAGGTGACGCGGGGCTGCATTTCAACGCTGGAGGGGCGCGTCATGGCGGACCAGGATGACATCTTCGACGTGGTGGTGATCGGTGCGGGGCCGGTCGGGGTGACGGTTGCCGCGCGCGCCGCGCGGGGTGGCCTGACCGCGGCCGTGGTTGAGGAGCGCCTGGCCGGCGGCGAGTGCGAGTACTACGCGTGTGTTCCCAGCAAGGCGCTGCTGTGGCCGATGGAACTCGCGGCCGAGGTGGGCCGGATGCCCGGGCTGCACCTGCGCGGCCCGATCGACACCGCCGAGGTGCTGGCCCACCGCGACGAGACGGTGTCCCACCGCGACGACGGCCACGTGGTGAACGCGATCGAGAAGTTCCCGGCAACGTTCGTGCGGGGCCACGGACGCCTGGCCGGGCCGCGGCGGGCCGAGGTTGTGACGCAGGAGGGTGGCATCCGCACGCTGCGGGCCCGGCACGCCGTCGTCATCGCCACCGGCAGCAAGCCGGCGATGCCCGCCCTGCCCGGGTTGGCGCAGGCCCGGCCGTGGACCAACCGGGAGGCGACCAGCGTCCAGCAGGTGCCCAAGCGGCTGGTCGTGATCGGTGCCGGGCCGGTGGCCTGCGAGATGTCCCAGGCGCTGCATTCCCTCGGCGCCCAGGAGACGACCGTGCTCGTGCGCGGCGAGCGGCTGCTCGCCCGGGCCGAGCCGTTCGCCGGCGACATGGTGGCGCGCGCGTTGCGCGAGTCGGGCATCGACGTGCGTTTCGGCCGTGCGGCCGTGCGCGTCGAGCGGCCGGTCCCGGGCGGCCCGGTGACCGTGCACACCGACGACGGCACACAGATCGACGCGGACGAGATCCTGGTCGGCGCCGGCCGCCGGCCGGGGGTCGACGACATCGGGCTGGAGAGCATCGGCCTGCGCGTGGACGGCCCGCTCGAGGTCGACGCCAGCATGCGGGCCACCGCCGTCGCGGACGGCTGGCTGTACGCCGTCGGCGACGTCAACGGCCGCAACCTGCTCACCCACATGGGCAAGTACCAGGCCCGGGTGTGCGGCGACGTGATCGCCGCCCGCGCCAACGGCACCCCCGACGAGGCGCCGGGATTGCGCGACACCGCCGACGACCGGGGCGCCCCCCAGGTCGTGTTCACCGAGCCGCAGGTGAGCATGGTGGGGCGCACCGAGGCGCGGGCCCGCGCCGACGGCTTCACCGTCCGGACCGTGGAGTACGACATGGGCGAGGTCGCGGGCGCCATGGTCCGCGGCGTCGGCTACGAGGGCCGGGCGAAGCTCGTCGTCGACGAGGACCGCCGGGTGCTGCTCGGGGCCACCTTCGTCGCCTCCGACGTGGCTGACATGCTGCACTCGGCCACCATCGCGGTGAACGCGGAGGTCCCCCTCGATCGGCTGTGGCACGCCGTCCCGCCGTTCCCGACCGTCAGCGAGATCTGGCTGCGCTTGCTGGAGCAGTACGGCCTGTGAGGGCCGCCGCGGCGCTCGGCACCCGGTCCGAGTGGCGCAGAGGCGCCTAGGTCGGCAGCGCGCGGGCCACGGTGTCGTGTAGCAGCTGGTCGAACGGCGGGCTGTTCTGCAGAATCCGGGGCAGCTCCGCCCGGCCGAACCACGCGTACTCCGTGTGCTTGTCCCACTCCAGCTTCGGATCCGTGAGATCGCCGCCGACCTCGACCACGTAGCTCACCTCGTGGCGCTGCACCCCGTCGTTGCCGGTGTAGACGACCACGCCGAGATCCCGCACGACCCGTTGCAGGGTCCACCCGGTCTCCTCGGTGATCTCCCGCGCGAGCGCCTCGCGCAACGTCTCGCCGGGCTCCACATGCCCGGCCACGAGGTCCCAGCACCCGGGGAACAGCGACCGGTCCGGCCCGCGCCGCTGCAGGAACGCCCGCCCCCGCTCGTCGAGGATCACCGCCCCGACACACCACACCTGTCCCGCGTCCGGCACCGCGTCCAACTCGTACATGCCGGCACTGTATGCCGCCGGACGGCGTCTGTGCCGGCCCGGCGGCCCGGCCCGCCGGCAGCCAAGCGAGCAGCCGCACGAACGCCTCTTGGACGCACTCCTCCGCCTCTGCCCGACTTTGCGCAACGAGCGCGACGACGCCGACGAGCCGCACGTAGCAGGCCGCGTAGAGCTGGGCGGCGCCGTCCTCCGGCGGCGAGGAGCGCTTCATACCTCCTATCACCCCCGACTTGGCCGGCTGGTTCCCTCACATCAACGACGTTCCCCATCGCCGGTGCCGCATCAGGCATCCTTCGCCTGTTGTGCGGTGAGCGGCGTCGGCGTGACGGTTACGGAAGATGGGGCACAACCGGTCCGAGGGACAGCGTCCGGCGCATGCAGACACGCGGCCACCGGTCCAGGCCATGTGCCGTCTCGCGCTCGCGGATCTTCCGCAGGCCGGGCGTGAGCCCGCTGTCGTCCATGGGCTGAAAACCGCAGCGTGCGTAGTAGGGGGCGTTCCACGGGACCTGGGTGAACGTGGTGAGGGTCAGGGCGGGTGTGCCTTCGCCCGTGGCGTGCGCCGCCAGATGCTCCAGCAGCGACCGGCCGAGACCGCGACGCGCGCTGTCCGGGTGTACCGAGACCTGCTCGATGTGCAGGTTGCCGTCGACGCGGTCGGCGATCAGGTAGGCGACCGGAGCGTCGGCGTTGTTGGCCACGACCCAGGCCAGCCCGGTGTGGTGGTAGCGGGCGAGCTCGCCGAGCGGGAGCGGCTCATCCTCGGCGATCTCCGGCATGCCGATGTCCCGGAAGCACTGCCCGGCGGCACGCTCGATGTCCTGGAGGACCGGCAGGTCGTCCAGGCGTACGGCTCGCAGGTGCATGGACGCATTCTCCACAGCACGCCAGATGACGCCACCGAATAAGGCCCGCATCATGTCGGTTGAGCGGACGACCTTCCGGCAAGCGCCGACCCCATCGCCGCCAGGCCGTATGCAAGTGCGGCCTGGAGTCCGTAGACCCACCAGGCATGGTTGACGCCGCCGGAGCGGTAGAACGCCAGGTAGATCGGAAGCATCAGCACTTCGCCGAGCAGGCCGACCACCCACGGCCGCGGCACACCGAGCAACCGCAGCACGAGCGGCCCCAGCCACGGCAGGACCAGCAGCAGGTACGCGAGCAGCTCCAGCAACGGCCAGACGTTGAACCGTGCCGAGTTGCTCCGCTCCTGATGCAGCAGCACACCCGCCACTGGGGCGAGCAGGACGAAGCCGACCCCCGCGGCGAGCACGGCGGGACGCCAGATCGATGCTCCAGGTACCGCGCGCCCCGTCACGCTGGTTCCTTCCGCTTCGTGCCGGCCGTCAGTGTTGACGAGCGCCGTGCACATAATGATCGCATGGTAGGGGAGCACGAACGGCAACGGCGGTTGGACCGACCGGCGATGCGCCCTCGCCGGAGGCGCCCACGGCACAGCGCGCCATACGCCAACACGAAAGCGTGGGCCGGCGTCGCCTGCGCCACCATTGGCGGGCTGGCATTGGTGTTCATCACGCTCCAGATGTACTACGACCGTCGGATCCTGCAGGAGCGTGGACTGGTCACAACGGGCGACATCGTGGCGGTGTCCTACGGTAGGAGCGGTCCGACCGCAGCGGTTCGGTTCGCCACCGCAGACGGAAGGACCGTCCAGGCCAACGTATCCAACCCGGGCGATGCAACCGAGGTCGAGGTGGGGGCGCGGATGCAAGTTCGGTACGACCCGAAGGACCCGACCCGCCGGGTGCGAGACGCGGACGGCGACGCGGACGCCCCGTGGCCGGTGGGTCTCGGCGGAGTCGTGCTCCTGGTCGCCGCCGCCTATAGTGCCGCTCGCGTGCGTACGTGACGTCGCCGCACGGACTATCTCATTCGTCGGACCTGGTCCAGCCGTTGGAGCGGAACCACCACCACATCCCTGCGGCCGCGACGGTCATGGTCCCCAGGCCGAGCGCGACGAAGGTCCACACGCCGCTGAGAAGATGGCTGCCTTCCCAGTCGAAGTTCATCCCGAAGAATCCGGTCAGAAAGCTCAATGGCAGGAAGATCGAGGCGATCACCGTCAGCTGCTTGGAGATCTCTCCCTGCCGGTTGGCGACCGTGGAGAGATAGAGGTCGGTGCAACTCGACACCATCTCGTGATAGGAGTCCAGCTCGTCGGTGATGCGGATCAGGTGGTCGTAGACGTCCCGGAAGTAGTCGTGGCTGTCGGCCTCGAGCCCGGCCAGGTCGGCGATCGCCTCGGCTTCGCGGGCGAAGACGTCCCGCATCGGCACGACGGCCTTGCGCAGCTGCATCAGTATCCGCTTGAGCCGGAAGATCTCCTCCAGCTGGCGCCGGCCGGCCCCGGCGACGATCGTGTCCTCCAGGTCGTTGATCTCCTCATCGAGGTCGGCGAGGATCGGGAAGTAGCTGTCCACGACGGCATCGATGACCTTGTACACGTAGTACTGCTCGCTCTTGGCCGCCGTCATGCGGTGTACCAGCGTCTTCAGCTTCTCCAGCGGCGGATAGGGCGCGCGGTGCAGGGTGACAATGTAGTCCCCGGCGATATAGCAGTGGATCTCTTCGAGGGGGTGCGGGTTCTCGTTCTCGGGCTGGGATTCGACCCCGCCCTGCAGCACCAGGAGCGCCGAGTCCGCGTACGTGTCGAGCTTCGGACGCTGCCCGAACCGGATGCTGTCGTCGACCGCCAGCGGGTGCAGCCCCAGCGCGGCGCCCAGCCGCTCGACCTGCGCCGCGGTCGGGTCGGTGACGTCCAGCCAGAAGAACTCGTGCCTGTCGCACAACTCGGCGATGAGGGCATCGTCAATCGAGTCGATGATCCGCATGGCTATGCTCCACAGCTCGGCTCGCGCGGACACAGCGCTCAGCACGTCCGCACCTCGGGGGATTCAACGGCCAGGCTACGCGCGCCGTCGGCGCGCTGGCCGCAAGGCGCGGCCGGTGCCGGGAACAACGCCGGGGTGGTGCGGTTCAGGGGCCGGCCAGCTGGTCGCGGCGGCGGACGAGGTACGCCCGCTCGGCGGTGTTGCCGGCCAGCGCGATGGCCCGGTCGTACGCCGCCCGCGACTGCGAGCTGCGGCCCAGCCGGCGCAGCAGCTCGGCGCGGGTGGCGTGGAAGGCGTGGTAGCCCTCCAGCGGCAGGGCGTCGAGCTCCGCCAGCGCGACCTGCGGGCCGTCGAGCTCGGCGATCGCGACCGCCCGGTTGAGCCGCACGATCGGCGAGGGGTCGAGGCGGGCCAGCTGGTCGTAGAGGGCGAGGACCTGCGACCAGTCGGTGTCGCGGACGTCGGGGGCGTCGGTGTGCACGGCGTTGATCGCGGCGAGGATCTGGTAGCGCCCCGGCGCCTGGCCGGCGGCGATGCGCGCGCGGACCAGGGCGTGGCCCTCGGCGATCAGCGCGCGGTCCCAGGCGCCGCGGTCCTGCTCGCCGAGGGCGACGAGCTCACCGCTCGCCGACACCCGCGCGGCCCGGCGGGCCTGCGTCAGCAGCATCAGCGCCAGCAGCCCGGCGACCTCGCCGTCCGCCGGCAGCAGCGCGCGGACCAGCCGGGTCAGCCGGATCGCCTCGGCGGTCAGGTCGTTGCGGACCGGCTCCACGCCGGGGTCCGAGGCCAGGTAGCCCTCGTTGAAGATCAGGTAGAGGACGGCGAGCACCGCGGTCACCCGGGCCGGGAGGTCCTCGCGCGACGGCACGCGGTACGGGATCCTCGCCGCCTTGATCTTCGCCTTCGCGCGGGTGATCCGCTGGCCCATGGCGGTCTCCTGGACCAGGAACGCGCGGGCGATCTCGGGCACGGTGAGCCCGCCGACCATCCGCAGGGTCAGCGCGATCCGCGCCTCCATGGCCAGCGCGGGGTGGCAGCAGGTGAAGATGAGGCGGAGCCGGTCGTCGTCGATGGCGCCGGGCGGCTCGGGGGTGTCGGAGAGCATCAGCGCCTCCTTGTGCTTCTCCTCGCGCTTGGCCTCGCGCCGGAGGCGGTCGACGGCCTTGCGGTGGGCGGTGGTGGTGAGCCACGCGCCCGGATTCGGCGGGACGCCGTCGCCCGGCCAGCGCTCCACGGCGGTCGCGAACGCCTCGGCGGCCATCTCCTCGGCGATGTCGAGGTCGCCGATGCGTCTGGCCAGGGTCGCGACCACCCGGGCCCACTCCTCGCGGTGGGCCCGGGCGATCGCCTCGCCGACGTCGGCCATGCCTACAGGAACGGCCTGAGCTCGACTCGCCGGTTGCAGTGCTTCGACCCGAGGGCCGCGAGCCGCAGCGCCACGTCGAGGTCGGGGGCCTCGACGATCCAGAAGCCGACGATGTGCTCCTTGGACTCCAGGTAGGGCCCGTCGGTGAACACCGGCTCCCCGTCCCGGCCGTCGACGACGGTGGACGAGCCGGGCGACGCGAGGCCGCCGGCGAACACCCAGTGGCCGTCGGCCCGCAGCTGCTCGTTGTAGACGTCGATCGCGGCGTCCTCCTGCGCGGTGGCCAGGTTGGCCCCGTCGTGGAGGACGGACATCAGGTACTGCGCCATCGCGGATCATCTCCTGTGCTCGTGTGGCCGCCCCTCCGGACCGCCTCGCACCCCTGCTACGAACGACACTGCCCCGATCCGACAGGCCCCGCTGGACTTCTTCGAGGAATCTTCGTCCGGCGGGCGGCCGGCCGCGTCGGCGGGGGTGCCCGTCCGTGGAGAGAAGGGTTCGGGCCCGCAGCGCCGGCTCAGGCGGCGGCGCGGTCGAGCCACGTCCGCAGGGCCCACCACGTGCGCAGCGTCGTGAGGACGGTGGCGTCGTCGAGGGGGAGCGGCGCGCGCTCGTGCAGGGCGCGCAGGCGGTAGCGCACCGTGTTCGGGTGGACGTGCAGCGCGGCCGCGGTGCGGTCGAGGCGCTGGCCGTGGTCGAGGTAGGCCAGGGCCGTAGCGGCCAGCTCGCGGTGGAACGCGTCGGCCGGGTCGAGGGCGCCGAGCACGGCGTCGGCGAGCAGGGCGGCGAGCTCCGGCTGGGCGGCCAGGGCGGCCTCGCCGGCCAGGTCCAGCGCCGCGAACGAACCGGGGCGGGCGAACCGGGCGGCGCCGCCCAGGGCCGTCACGCACAGCCGGTAGCCGTCGGCGGCCCGGGCCAGGGGCAACGGCGGGCCGGCGACGACCAGCACCGCCGGGTCGGCGACGCGGGCCGGCGCCCGCGCGACCAGGCCGGCCAGGCGGCCCTCGACGGTGCCGAAGACGCCGCCGCACGCCGCCAGGCGCGCCTCGAGTGCCTCCGCACGGCCGGGGTCGGTGATGTCGAAGAGCATGCAGCGGTACGTCAGGTGCTCCCGCAGCCCGACCGCCTCCACGTCGTCCGTGGACGCCGGCGCCGTGCCCGGGCGCAGCAGTGCCCGTAGCACCGCGTCGCGCTGGTCGCGCCGGCTGCGGGCCAGGGCGCGCTCGGCGGTGCGGTGGGCGTCGGCGACGTGCCGTTCGAGGGCGCAGACGTACCGGTCGAAGTCCAGCGCCGCCGACAGCAGCACCTCGTCGGCGATCCCGGCGGCGCGGCCGCGGGCCACGGCGATCTCCAGCAGCCGGGTGCGCGCGGCCCGCACCCCGCCCAGCAGCGCCGCGATCGGCACGCCCTGCGCGGCGCGGTCGGCGCCGAGGCGCTCGGCCTCGGGGAACGAGCTGTCCTCCCCGGGCCGGCGGAACGCGGCCAGGCCGGCGGCGAAGAGCAGCGCGACGTGGCGGCGGCTCTCCTCGACCGGCAGGCGGGCCACCTCCGGGGCGGCGTCCCGGGCGGTGGCGACGAGCTCGTCGACCAGGCCCTCGTCGCCGGCGAGGGCGGCCAGCAGCGGCGCGAGCATGGACCCTCCGTGTTGTGGGCGGGCGACAACCGGGCGGCGCCGCGTTGTGCGCGGCGGCCTATCGAGCATCGGCAATGGGCGATTTCCTGAAGGCTACCGTTCGGTAACGCATTCCAGGGAGAGCCGCGTGACATCGAACCCCGCACCGCGCCGGCGCGCCGCCACCGCCGGCCTCGTACTGCTCGCCACCGCCCTCGTCCCGCTCACCACCGCCGCCGCGCCGGCCGCCGCCGCGCCCGCGCTGCAGGAGGTGATGTTCGTCGGCAACAACTGGGACGGCACCGTCGACGTCATCCACTCCAGCGGCACCTACGCGAAGCTCGGCCGCGTCAACGTGGTGCCGGACAAGAGCCAGCGGCTGCTGGAGATCCACCTCAACCCGGTCAAGCTCGCCTTCTACCTCGGCGTCCAGCAGGGGCCGGGCGAGGGCCACGACCAGCTCGTCGACGACATGTACACCACCCCGGACGGCGCCGCGCTCGTCGTGTCCCGCCCGAGCTTCGCCGACGTCGTCTCGATCGACCTGCGCACCGGCGCGCTGCGGTGGCGCTTCCCGGTGTCGGGCTACCGCGCCGACCACATGGCCGTCTCGCCCGACGGCACGCAGGTCGCCGTGTCCGCCTCGACGTCGAACACGGTGCACGTCCTCGACATCAACACCGGCCGGCAGCTCGGCTCGTTCGGCGCCGGCGACAAGCCGCACGAGAACATCTACACCGGCGGCGGCCGGTACCTGTGGAACATGTCCATCGGCGAGGTCAACACGTCGCTGGACGACCCCTGGCTGGACTGGACGAAGGGCGACCGGCACATCACCGTCGCCGACGCCCGCACGTTCCAGGTGGTGCGCACCATCGACATGCGCCCGCGGCTGGACGCGTTCGGCCGCTCCGACCTTTCCAACGCGGTCCGCCCGGCCGTGTTCACCCCGGACGAGGCGACGCTGTACTTCCAGGTCTCGTTCTTCAACGGCTTCGTGGAGTACGACGTCGCCGGCGACCGGATCACCCGCGTCAAGGAGCTGCCGAAGAACCCGGCGACCAGCCCCGACCGCACCACGTGGGTCAACGACTCCCGCCACCACGGCCTGTCGATGAGCCCCGACGGCGCGAAGCTGTGCGTGGCCGGGACGATGGACGACTACGCCACCGTCGTGGACCGGGCCACGCTGCAGGAGGGCGCGCTGGTCCCGGCCAGCAAGCCGTACTGGGCCACGATCAGCGGCGACGGCCGGGACTGCATCATCTCCGAGTCCGGCGCCGACCAGGTGACCGCGATCAGCTTCGCCACCGGCCAGAAGGTGACGAGCGTGCCGGTCGGCGACCACCCGCAGCGGGTCCGCATCGGCCACGTCGCCGCCGGCTGGACCGCGCCGTAACGCGCTCGCCTTCAGCCGCCAGCGCGGATCGGCGTCGATCGGCTATCCGGTAACGATCTTGCATGGATCCTGCGAGCACCGCGACGGTCCGGACCGGGGGTCCGGACCGGGGGTCCGGACCGTCGCATCGACGCGAGGCGGGAGGCACGGGATGGCCGGGCGGTGCCGCAGGCCGGGCGGCGGGGCGGCGGGGCGGCGGGACGTGCGGCGCCTGGTCAACGTACTCGACGGGTGTCGATCGTGCAAGATCATGCCAAACTGGAACAGATTTCTTGCACAAGTCGCATCGAGAGTTTCATTTGATCGTCAAGGGCTTGCTCTCTTGATGATCTGCGGTACTGTCACGCTGGCGACCCCGGCCACCGCCCTTTCCACCCGCCGCGGGAATTGTTAACTTTCCTTCGTGAAGCGACCCGTCACGCCCACGACCTCGGAGGATTCGGTCATGCTCAATGCCTCGCCCCACCGCGGCGCCACCGATGCGGAGACGGGGCTGTGGCTCACCGAGCGCCTCGGCGGCGCCGGCGCGAACTACCACATGCCGGTGCCGGTGCGGCTGCGCGGCCCGCTCGACCGGGCCCGCCTCGCCGCCGCCTGCGACGCCGTGGTGGCCCGCCACCCCGCGCTCGCCAGCCGGTTCGAGGAGCGCGACGGCGCCCCGGTCCGCCTCGACGCGCCGGCGCCGCGGCTCGAGGACGGCGACGACCCCGACGCCGCCATCCGGGAGCCCTTCGACCTGGCGACCGGCCCGCTGTGCCGGTTCACGCTGCACGACCAGGGCCCGGACGGGCACCTGCTGCTCGTGGTGGCGCACCACCTGGTCTTCGACGGGTTGTCCAAGGACATCCTGCTGCGCGACCTGGCCGCCGCCTACCGGGGCGAGCCCCTCGAGGCGCCGGTCGCCGCCGCGCAGGAACAGCCGCCGGCCGAGCCCGACATGGCGGCGGCGGAGGCGTTCTGGAAGGAGCGCGACGCCCGCCTCGACGAGGTCGTCCTCTTCGGCCGGACCATCGCCGCCCCGGCGCGCCCGGAGGCGGCCGGCTCGGTGCCGGTCGACCTGTCCCGGGCGGCCGCGGCCGCCGAGCGTGGCGGGGTGTCCCGGTTCGAGGCCACCCTGGCCGCGCTGCACGCGGTGCTGCGCGCGCACGGCAACCCGGACGCCGCCGTCGCCGTCGACGTGTCCACAAGGGACGACGCGACCGCGCAGACCATCGGCCTGTTCGTCAACGAGCTGCCGGTGCCGGCCGGGCCGGCGGACACCTTCCGTGACCTCGGCGAGCTGCTGCGCGAGGAGATGCGCGCGTTGCGCCCGTTCCGCCAGGTCCCGTACGCGCGAGCGGTCGGCGGCCTGCGCCCCCGCGCCGCGCTGGCGCCGGTGTCGCTGAGCTACCGGCGGCGCATCGACCCGCCGTCCTTCGACGGGCTCGACGCGACGGTCGAGTGGGCCCCGTTCCTGGGCATGGTGCGCGGCGTCGCCCACCTGCTGGTCGTCGAGGGGCCCGACGGCACCGAGGCGCACCTGCGGCACAACACGCGGCTGCTGGACGCGGCCGGCGCGCGGGCGCTCGCCGACGAGGTGACCGGCCTGCTGGCCGCGGCCGCGGACGACCCCGACGCGCC